>DATHXE010000935.1:0-9568 GCA_035459845.1 Tepidisphaeraceae bacterium
CACATGGCCAAGAAGGAAGGCCTGCTGTAGTTCGGCGAGCCCGCTTCAGCGGGCGGGACGCGCCAGCGCGTCCTGTCCGATCTCGAAGATGCAATTCGGACGGGACGCGCTCCTTGGCGCGTCCCGTCTCTCGTTGCGCGAAACCTGAAACATGAGGACATGAAACATGAAGAGGCCGGCAGACGGACCACGGCGCTCTCCATGTTTCATGTATCTTGTCTTCGAGTTTCCTCGCACTTCTCTGCGCCCCCTCCGCGCCCTCTGCGTCTCTGCGGTGAGCTTCACTTCTGCGCCCGCTCCGTCTCCATTCCCTTATCCCCCTGGCGCGCCATCCACTCGTCGACGAGCTTCCGCATCTCCGCGAGCCGCCCCGCGTGCCCCGGCTCCGCCGCGAGATTACGCCGCTCGTCCGGGTCCGCCTTCAAATCGTACAACTCCTCCGCCGGCCGCGTGTGGTACCGCCGGACCAGCGCCGCCGCCGCAGGGTTCGTCTTCGCCGCCGCCACCCACGAGTCCCAGTACTCCCGTCCGTCCGCCCCCGGCTTCCCCAGATCGATGTGCGTGTGATGCTCCGCCGTCGGATCCAGATTGCGGACGTACTTCCAATCCCGCGTCCGCACCGCCCGCATCGGATACCGGTTCATCTGCCCGTCCGCGCTGTGGGTGAAAAACACCCGCTCCCGGTGCGCGTCCGCTTTGCCGAGTACCACCGGCAAAAACGACCGCCCGTCCAACCCCTCCGCCGGCTTCCCGCCGCCGGCCTCCAGCAGCGCCGGCATCAGATCCGTCCACATCACCATCGCCCCGCTCGTGCTTCCCGCCTTCACCCGCCCCGGCCAAACCACCACCAGTGGCGCCCGCACCCCCGCGTCGTAACAATTCCACTTCCCAAACGGAAACTGCGCCCCGTGATCCGCCGTGAACACGAACACCGTGTTCTCGCCGAGGTGCTTCCGCGCCGCGTCGTACGTCGACCCGAGATCCCGATCCATGTTCGCTACTGCCGCCACGTACCGCGCCCGCGCCTTGCGCGTCTCCGGCGTATCCACCGTGTTCGCGGGCAGTGTCATCTTTGCCGGATCAACCGCCCCGTCCTTCGGCCACGGCACGTGCGGCCAATTCGTCCCCACTATCAAACACAACGGCTTGTCCGACTTCCGCTCCCCCAGCCACTTCACCGCCGCCTCGACGCAGTCGTCCTCGTGGTACTTGAAGTGACTGACGTGATCGAACCCGTACTGCTGCACCTGCGCGTAGTGCGCCGTCTTCCCGATCGCCACCGTCTCGTACCCCAACTCCTTGAAGTACGCCGGCCACCGCTTCACGTCCGCCCGCGGCCGCGCGTGATTCGCCATCGCCCCGTTCCGCGCCGGCTCCAACCCCGTCAACAGCGCCGCCCGGCTCGGCGCACAACTCGGCGAGTTCACGAACGCGTGCGTGAACGTCATCCCGTCCTGTGCCAACCGATCGAGCGCCGGCGTCGCCACGTCCCGCCCGCCGTGAATCGAACAATCCGCCCACCCCAGGTCGTCCGCAATGAACACGACCACGTTGGGCGGACGGGCAGGGGGGCTCGGCTCGGCGGCGCGGACGGGAGCGAGCGTAGGGGCCACAACCGCGAGCGCCAGAGCGATCAAGAATCGAGGCATGCCTCCATCATACGACTCGCTCGTCGCGGCGGGAGTGGTCTCGACGCGAGCGACCCGCGCAAGAATCACGCTCCCTCTGCCCCTCCGGGGCAGGTGGTTGAGATGGAACAGTGCGCGCGCGCTCCCGCGTTCCACGGGTTCCGTCGGCCCTCCGGGCCGCCCGACTCCACCCGTGGCTACAACCCGGTCGCCCCTGCGGGGCTGCAAAACGAACGAGCCCGTCCGACCCAAGTCGAACAGGCTCGCTCATTTTTGCGCCCTTTGCGCCTTTGCGGCGCCTCTCTCTACTTCAATTCCACCAGCGACCCCACCTTCGGCAACGCCCCCACCAGCGGCCGCGCATACTCCTTGAACGCGTCGCTGATGTCATTCCCATTCACAATGTACGACTCGTCCAAATGCTTCGTCTCCCGCGCCACCGTCGCCAGCGGCGTCAGGAACGTCTCGATCTGATACCCCGAACCCCCCACGCGCCGCATCGCCACCGACCCCTGCGTGTTCGCCGGGTCCGCCGAATACTTCGCAGCCTGTGTGCCCACCAGCCGTGCTTCCTTCGCGTCCACCTCGCTCACGAACGGGAACGACCGCTGCAAATACCCCAGCGTGTCCGCCCGCACCCGAAGCTTCTTCCCGCCCGGGTTGTTCAGCTTCCGCGTCACCAGCGACGACAGGTAATCGCCCAGCGCGCCCGACCCCGACAGCTGCACGTTCCCGTGCGCGTCCTGCTCGAGGTTTTCCGCCATCTTCTCGGCCCACGTGACGTACTTGCCCTTCGCGTTCTTCTCCGGCGCCGAGATGCCCTCGCTCACCGCAATCAAACACCGCCCGAGCTTCGAGTACACGCGGTCCACGTCCGCCAAAAACTTCTCCTCCGTCAGCGGCGCTTCGGGCACGTAGATGAGGTGCGGCCCGTCGTTCTCGTACGTCCGCGCCAGCACGCTCGCCGCCGTTAGGAAGCCCGCGTTCCGCCCCATGATCACGTCGATCTTGATGCCCGGCAGGCTCTTGTTGTCGTAATCGTCCCCCATGATCGCCATCGCGACGAACTTGGCCGCGCTGCCGTAGCCCGGCGTGTGATCGTGCACGCGCAGGTCGTTGTCGATCGTCTTGGGCACGTGGAACACGTGCAGTTCGTACTTCTGCTCCACCGCCATGTCGTGCACGATCCGCGCACTGTCGGCCGAGTCGTTCCCCCCGATGTAGAAGAAGTACCGCACGTCGTTCTTCTTGAAGTTCTCGAAGATCCGCTCGCAGTACGCCGCGTCCGGCTTGTCCCGCGTCGACCCCAGCGCCGCCGACGGCGTGTACGCCACCCGCTCCAGCAGCTCCGCCGGCGCGCCGTTGAGCTCGACGTAGTCGTTGTTGACCATCCCCTTCACGCCGTGCCGCGCCCCGAGCAGCCGCCCGATGTGCGCCGACTTCTGAACTTCCTGCACGACGCCCACGAGCGACTGGTTGATGACCATCGTCGGACCGCCGGACTGACCGATTACCGCGTTGCCTTTAGCCATGGTGATTGCGCGTTGGGGTAGAGACTGATTGGAAAACCAAACGGACCGGGCATCATAAGCAATCACCCGCGATCGTCCACGGGGCGCGACCCGGTAGGGCGAGGCTCCGTCCGAACCGCGGGTCACTCCGCGCGACGCCATCGGATTGCCATGTCCCCGCATTGACTGCGCAACGCCCCGTACGATACTCGCCGTCCGAATCTCAAAATCTGCATCGGAGCCCACCCCATGAGCATCCCCCCGCCGCCCCCCACCCTCGACTACGCCCACACCCCCGGCTACACCCCGCCCCCGCCGCCGCCCACCACCGGCCCCTTCTCCCACCAGAACTACCTCGTCCGCCGAAAAGTGATGAAGCTCTTCGGCGGCGCATTCCACGTCTACGACCCCGCCGGCCAACTCATAGGCTACTCCAAGATGAAGGCCTTCAAGTTCAAGGAGGACGTCCGCCTCTACACCGACGAGTCCATGCAGCGCGAGCTCCTGACCATTCAGGCCCGCAGCATCATCGACTTCGGCGCCTCCTACGACGTCCACGACGCCTTCGCCAACCAGAAGGTCGGCGCGCTCCGCCGCCGCGGGTGGAAGTCCATGTTCAAGGACGAGTGGCTGATCCTCGACGCCCACGACCGCGAGATCGGCAAGATCCAGGAGGACAGCGCCTTCAAGGCGACGATCCGCCGCTTCGTCGAGTTCGCCGCGGTCCTCTTCCCGCAGAAGTACACCGTCACGGTCATGAACCAGCCGGTCGCCGTCTTCAAGCAGAACTTCAACCCCTTCGTCTACAAGCTCAACGTCGACCTCACGCAAGACCCCAACGGCCAACTCGACCGCCGCCTGGCCGTCGCCGCCGCCCTCATGATGGCCGCCGTCGAAGGCAAGCAGGGCTAACCGCGCCCGCGCCGCTCGCGCACCCCGCTCTCGAACTCAAATGCCGTACTTAGCGGTCGCACCGAAGGTGCACGTGACCTCGCGAACGGTCCGCCGCGTGTACCTCGGTCGCCCGCGCGCCCACCTCTTCACGTTTCACCTTCCCCTCACCCTTCCCCCTCCCTAACCACCCCCTATAATCCCCGCATGTCCTCCCCCGGGGAACAACCCGCCGACCTCCGCGCCCACCTCCATTCCATCTTCGGCCTCGAAGACTTCCGCCCCGGCCAGCGCGAGGTCATCGAGGACGTCCTCGCCGGCAAAGATGTCCTCTGCGTCATGCCCACCGGGGCCGGTAAGTCCCTCTGCTACCAGCTCCCCGCCGCCATCACCCAGGGCCTGACGATCGTCGTCTCCCCGCTCATCTCGCTGATGGAAGACCAGGTCCAGCAGCTCCGGGATGAGTCCATCCCCGCCGCCCTCCTCAACTCCTCCCTCTCGCCCGCGATGCGCCGCCAGGTCATGACCGAACTCGCCGACGGGTTCAACGGCCTGCTCTACGTCGCCCCCGAACGCTTCTTCGCCGGCGACTTCGCCGCCCTCCTGCCCAAGCTCGACTGCAAGCTCTTCGTCATCGACGAGGCCCACTGTGTCAGCGCCTGGGGCCACGACTTCCGCCCCGAATACGCCCGCCTCGGCGACGTCCGCGAGGCGCTCAACTGCCCGCCCACGATCGCCCTCACCGCCACCGCCACCGCCGACGTCCGCAAGGACATCATCCGCTCGCTCGGCCTCAAACAGCCCGCCGTCTACATCACCGGGTTCGACCGCCCGAACCTCCGCTACGAGGCCCGCAGCCTCACCAAGGACCTCGAGAAGAACGACATCCTCGTCGACATGCTCCGCCACGAGCCCGGCTCCGGCATCGTCTACTGCGCCACCCGCAAGGCCGTCGACGAGCTCTCCGAGATCCTCGCCCGCTGCCTCGATGACCGCCCCGTGTTTCCGTACCACGCCGGCATGAACGCCGAGCAGCGCACCGAGAGCCAGGAGCGCTTCATGCAGACCCCGCGCGCCGTCTGCGTCGCCACCAACGCGTTCGGCATGGGCATCAACAAGCCCGACATCCGCTTCGTCCTCCACTACAACCTCCCCGGGTCCCTCGAGGCCTACTACCAGGAGGCCGGCCGCGCCGGTCGCGACGGCCGCCCCTCCCGCTGTCTCCTCCTCTACGCCTTCAAAGACAAAAAGCTCCAGGACTTCTTCATCGCCAAGATCGGCGAAGAAGCCGACGGCCACCTTCCCGACCCCGACTTCCCCGGCCCCGACCCCGAGACCATCGAGCTCCTCAAAGACCACGCCCGCAAGAAGCTCGACTTCATGGTCTCCTACGCCCGCACCTTCCGCTGCCGGCGGCAGATGATCCTCGACTACTTCGGCGACGCCTCCGAGATCGCCGATTGCGCGTGCGACGCCTGCCGCGCCGGCCGCGGCGAGACCGACGTCGACCTCCGCTCCACCCCCGACCTCTCCGTCGAAGTCTCGGACGAGACCACCACGCTCGTCCGCAAGCTCCTCTCCGCCGTCGCCCGCATGCGCGGCCAGTTCGGCGTCGCCACCGTCGCCGAAACCCTCTCCGGCTCCGAGTCCGAGCGCGTCCTCCGCTGGCGCCTCCACGAGCTCTCCGTCCACGGCCTGCTCCGCCAGTACCAGCCCAAGCAGATCGTCGCCATGCTCCACCGCCTCATGGAGTCCGGCCTCGCCCGCCAACGCGACCCCGACGGCGTCAAGTTCCGCCCCGTCGTCGAGCTCACCCCCTCCGGCGTCGACGTCATGAAGGGCGCCGCCAAACCCCCCGCCAACCTCCACGACCTCGCCCCCACCGCCCGCCCGGCAGGGGGGTCAAGCCACTCCCGCCAGCGCGTCACCCGCCTGGTCGAAGACCTCCCCGAAACCCTCGACCCCGCCAGCGCCGTCCGCTTCGAAAAACTCCGCCAGTGGCGCCGCCAGGTCGCCACCGAGAAGGAACTCCCCGCCTACACCATCTTTCACGACGCCACCCTCAAACTCATCGCCCTCAAATCCCCCAAAAGCGAGATGGAACTAGGCCAAATCAAAGGCATGGGCCCCGCAAAGGTGAATCAGTACGGTCAGGCCATCATTGAGCTCCTGAATCCCTTGGCATAGCCCGCGCGTTATCGCAGCAGGAACGTCGCGACCCGATCCCACGTCTGCGTCTTTGCACCCAGTGAGATCGCCGCGCTCGCGACGGTCAAACCCGCAACCCCGGCGGCGAGCCACCGGTCGAACGATCGGGTCACGACCCATTTGGCCAGGAGCAGAACGGCGGCGAAGATCACCTGCATGAAGAACGCGGTGAACATCACCTCCCAAAAGGTCCCGGCGTAGAGCGCGTTCAGCGGCGCCATTCGCCCCAGCGCGGCACCGATCAAGGACACGGACGCGATCAACATCATGGGGCGATGCACCCCCGGCCGGCGACGATTCATGACGCCGACGAGGACGAGCAGGCCAAAGACCATGATGCTCAAGACGGGAATGGCCATGAATTGCCTGGGATCCAGGCCGAATACCCGCAACTCCGCCGGCGCCACGCGCGCGGACTCGACACCGATCTTCAACCCGGCGACGACGATGCCCACCGCCAGCGCCACACCCACGATCCCGAGCTTCATGTGCAGTCGTTTTTGCCGCGTCCCCACGAGTAGCGGCTGCCCCACGGCCAGCAGCATCCATGCCGTCATGAGGCACCCGTGAACGATGATCAACGTTCGGATGGGCGGCGTGAGCGGACGCCCGGGGAACGCCTTCCCTTGCAGGTAAAACGGCATAAACCCGATGATCACGAGCACCAGCAGACTGAGTGATGCGACCGAATAGAACCAGCGATTGTGGGAAGAAACGGTTGGCGAGCGAGATGCGGGCGTGCTCATTAACCGATAGTAACAGCCCACCCCGCTATCGCAAATTAAAGTAATGCACTAAACCGTGCATTTGCGATCGCGCGGGGTCGTTCTAAAGTCTATAAAACACACGGGTTGCGAGATTTTGTTGCCCGCGTAGGTGACTTGTTACCCGCCCGTCCCTTACCAAGCCCATTCCGCTACAATATCGCCGGTTCCCACGCGTTATGAATGCGACGGCCCGAATGAGTTCGATCCGCCTGACCATACCGAGTGACCGTCGCCCGGTTGATCAGGGCGAGGGCGTCGCGGACGTTCCCGACGCCACGCTCATCCAGCGCTTGCGCGACGGTCAGACCGCCGCGGGCGACGCCTTGGTCCGCAAGTACTACCAGCCGCTGGTCCGATACCTCCAGAGGCTGGTCGGCAACGAC
The DNA here is from genome assembly GCA_035459845.1 of Tepidisphaeraceae bacterium. GTDB lineage: Bacteria > Planctomycetota > Phycisphaerae > Tepidisphaerales > Tepidisphaeraceae > DASPKW01. Next base: position 7,389 of record DATHXE010000935.1, read on the forward strand.
CAGGTCGCCGAGGAGATGCACCAGCAGACCTGGCTGAGCGTCCTCGAGCACATCGACCGCTTCGATGCCGGTGGCTCGGGCGGGTTCAAGGCCTGGCTGTTCCGGATCGCCACGAACAAGGCCAACGACTTCTGGCGGTCGTCCGGCCGAGAGAAGGTCGCCAAGGAAGGCCTGAAGCTGGTCACGGACCAGTCCCTCCCCGGCGCCGACCACCGCCTGGAAGGCACGGAGATGGAAGCCAAGCTCCGCCGGGCGATCGAGCGCCTCCCGGAGCCCCAGCGCCAGGTGCTCGTGCTGCGGTATTACTCGAACATGAAGTTCGTCGAGATCGCAGAGTTATTAGGTTGCCCGCTGAACACCGCGCTCGGGCGCATGCACAAGGCAATGCTGAAGCTCAAAGAACTGATGGTCGAATGACGCGCTGCCGTCCCGATGTGTGCCACGATTGACAATGGACAATTGACCATTGACCAAACCCATGAAAAACCTTCTCGAACAACTCGAGAACAATGAAGCCGTCCTGCTGATGTACCTGGCAGGGGAACTTCCCACCGAGGACCGCGCCGAGGTCGAGCAGATGCTCGGCCGCGACGCCGGCCTCCGCGCCACCCTCGACGAGCTCCGCGGGCTGCACGCCGACGTCACGTCGGCGCTGGGCCGCCTCGACGCTGCCGACCCGCTCCCCTCGCGCGACTCCGCCGTCCGCCAGGTGTCGCGGGCGATGACGCAGGCGATGGTCGCGCGCGCCGCGCAGCGCCCCGCCGCGGGCCCCGCCGGCAAGACGCTGCGGATCGGGTGGCTCGTCTACCCCGCCGCCGCCGCCGCCGTCATCCTCATCGCCACCATGATCTACATGAACCAGCCGGGCGCTCCGCTGCCCGGCACGCCCGGCCCGAACGACATCGCGCTCATCGAGCCGCCCGCGATCTTCCCCGAAGAGACCGCCCCCGAGTCCGCCGCCCGACCCCAGCTTGCCGCCCTCGAGGAAGAAGCCATCAGCCTCTCGTCCGCCGCCCGATCCGACGACGACGCCCTCGGGCTTCGCTACCCCGACCGGTAACCGCGAACAAGCCGGGGCAAAGTGCACGGGCTTCGCCCGAAACGTCGCCCCGGATTCGACTGCCCGCGACCGATGCCGTCGTAAGATCGATCAGGAGTTTGCCCATGCGTCGATTGGCCCGCCTAAGTGTGTTCGCCCTCATCTCCGCCGCCCCGCTCGCGTCGGCCGCCGACAGCGGCCCTGGCTCGCGCCCCAGTGGCAGCAGTGGCGGGCGCGGCGGCCCGGGCCGCTCCGAAGACCGCGGCAACGAAAACCGCCCCGACGGCAGTAGTGGCCGTGACCGCGGTGACCGCGGCGGATTCTCCCGCCGCCCCGGTGGGTCCGGTGGTGGTCCCGGCTTCGGTGGCCCCGAGTGGGAAAAGACCAAGGTCGAGCTCACCGAGTTCCTGAAAAAGCACGCCCCCAACCGCTGGGAAGACATCGCCAAGTCCCCGCACGGCGGACAGTCCATGTGGTCCATGGGCCGCAAGTTCGGCGAGCTCCAGATGCTCAAGAACAGCTCCGACCAGACGCTCTACGACAACCGCATCGCCCAGATCGAGTCCGAAGACCAGGAGTACGGCCTGCTCAAGCAGATCGCCGCCGCCAAGAAGGCCGGGAACACCGACGAACAGACCTCGCTCGAAGAGATGCTCGCGACCAAGGCGAAGGATTCGGTCACCCTTCGTCTGAAGGAGCGGCAGATCCGGCTCGCCAAGTTCGAGCGCTTCCTCGCCGCCGAGAAGAAGGCCCTGGCCGCCGACGAGGCCAAGTCCGCCGAGCTCGTCGCCGACCGCATCAAGAAGATGGCCGAGGAAGGCCCCGAGTTCTTCGTTCCCTCGAAGCGAGAAGGTCGCGGCGACACGCCCGGCGGCGCCAACGCCGCCACCGCCCCGCTCCCCACCCCCATCCCCGCCGACGTCCCCCCCGCCAACACCGCCCCGTAGTTCCAACCGCACGAACAGGGGGGGCCATTGATCCGACATCACCCAAACGAAAAGCAGGGTCGCCCGAAGCCCGGGCGACCCTGCTGTATTCTCGCAACTCGCAACTCGCAACTCGCAACTCGCAACTCGCAACTCGCAACTCGCAACTCAGTACACGACGGCCATCGCGTCCTCGACCGCCTCGATCACCTGCT
>DATHXE010000936.1:0-6760 GCA_035459845.1 Tepidisphaeraceae bacterium
TCGGCCGCAAGCTCCTTCGCCTCGGCCAGACAGTTCGCCCCCACGTGCACCACCAACCGAAGCTTCGTGCCGCGCACGACCTCGGCCCAGCGGCCCGCCAGCGCGACCCGCTCGTCGACCGTCAGCGAATGGCTCTCGCCCGTCGTCCCCGCGACGAATACGGCCGACACCCCGGCCGCATGTAGATGAGCCGCCTGCCGCTCGACCGCGGCGAGGTTCAACGCCCCCTCCGCGGCGAACGGCGTGTGCGTGGCGGCAACCAGCCCATGCAGTTTTGATGACATCAGTGGCGCTCCCGGGCAATCAGGTCCGGATTCGGGCGGATCAACAGGACGAGGACGATCGAGATCACGGCCGTGCTGGCGAACACGCCGAAGATCAGGTTGAGCGGTACGCCCCGGTCCCGCAGGTGGCCGAAGCCCCAGTCCGCCAGCCCGCCGCAACTGATGCTGACCAGGTTCATGATCCCGTACCCCGTCGCGCGCAAATGCGGCCGTGCGACCTGGCACAAGATCGGCATGTTGTTGCAGTCGAAGAAGCCCCAGCCGATGCCGAACAGCGCCAGGAACACGACCGCGATCAGCAGCGTGGGCGCGTTGCCGACGCCGAACATCGCCGGCACGATCAGGCTCATCCCGATCGCGCTCATGTAGATCCGGCCGCGCGAGTCGTGCCGCGTCCACCGGTCCGCGATCCACCCGCCGACGACCGCCCCGACGATCGCCGCCGCCTGCCACGAGAGCGTCGCCGCGACCCCCGCCTTGCCCTGCCCCAGCGCGAACTGCTGCTTCAGGATCGCCGGCATCCAATCCCGCACGACCCACCCCGCCAGCGCGGGCAGCGTGAAGTACAGCACGAGCAGGACGAACGACGGGTTGGTCAGCAGCTCGGCGGCGCTGCCGGCGGGCGAAGACTTCGGGTCGTCCGCCGCCGCGCCGGGCTTGGCGCGGTCACGGAGCAAAAACGCGAGCGGGACCGCGTATGCCATCCCGACCACGCCGCACACGTCGAACGCGAGCCGCCACCCCAGCGCCGGCGCGTCCGCCACGTACCCCCCGAACCCGCCGACGATCACCCCGCAGTAGATCGCCATCTGGTGCAGCCCGACCGCGCGCGATCGCGTCCGACCGACGTGATAATCCGTGATCAGCGCGAGCGCCGCCGGGATGTAAAACGCCTCGCTGATCCCCATCAGCGACCGCGCGACCAGCATTTCGTTGTAGCTCGTCACGTGCCCCGTCCACCACGTCACGCCCGACCACACGAACAAGCTCCCGCAGATCGTCCACCGCCGCCCGAACCGGTCCGCCACGTACCCCCCGACCGGACTGAGAAACGCGTATACCCACTTGAACTGCCCCAGCATGAACCCCCAGTTCGCCTCTGTCTTGATCGTCGGGACGTCCGACATCACCGAGAACTTCATCGACGCCAGCAACTGCCGGTCGAGGTAATTCAAGAGGGCGACGGGCCAGAGAAGCATGACGACCCGCCACGCCGTGCGCAGCAGCGACGGGTCGACGTCGTCGGACGGCGGCGAGAGGTAATCAAGCGGTGGCGCGGCGGGCACGGGTGCGGTTCGTCCTCCCGCCCAGAGCCTACCCGACCGACCCATTCGCCGTAATAGCCGCCGGCGAAAGCCCGCGGTTGCGCGGGGCGAGCGTGTCGCTTCAATCGCGAGACCGAACCGCGAATCCGTTGTCACCGCCGCGCGTCCCTCGGGATCGACCACCCCCACACCTCCGGCGACCGCACGCCCGGCCGCACCTCGCCGCTCGGGATTACCCACCGATCCCCGAAGTAGACGACCGGCGTCGTCACGCGCGGGGCCTCGAGCCGCCCGAACTCCTGCCACTCGCGCACGCGCGGGACGTACCGCAGAACGTTCGTCGCAAACCCCTTGTGCTGATCCGGCGCAACCCCGACCTGCGTCCCGTCGTCCCCGCCCATGACGTAGAATCCGGAGGCGTCCACCGGCGCCGGCGACGGCGCGGCGGCCGCCGGCCGCGGCAGGTCCGCGACCTTGTCCCACCCGCGCGCGACGTCGTACCGGTACGCGTCCCGCACGTACCGCCGGGCCGGCTTTCCGTCCGCGCCTTTTACGAGTTCCGCGCCGCCCACAACCCAGAACGTCTTGTCCATCGCCGCCGCGACCGCCAGGATCCGCCCGCCGCCCGGCAGGGGGGCGACTGTGCGCCACTCCGGCTTCACCGCCGCCAGATCGATCGCGTACACCGCCGCCGACGCCTCCGCGGAGTCCGGCCGCGCCTGCCCGCCCGCCACGTACAGCGTGTCGCCGACCACCGCCCCGCACCCGTTCGCAACCGGCGACGGCACCGCCGGCAGGGGGGTCATTTCAACCCGCCCGTCCCGCCACGTCAGCCGAAACGCGTCCCCGTAATGTCGGCCCCCGTCGCTCCCCCCCACGCACACCACCGAATCGCGATGCGTCACCGAAACCCCATACCCCAGTGGCCGCGGAAGCCGTCCGCCCACGCGCCACCCCTTCGCGTCCGCCCGCTCCAATACGTAGACCACGTCGTACCAGACCTTCGTTCCCCCCTCCCACGGCTTCCGGTCCGGAAAGTTCGCCCCGCCCGCGACCAGCAGAGCCCCACCACTCACCCCCGCGAACGCCCCGGCGACGCCGTGCGCGTCGGGGAGCACCGGCAAACGCACCCATTCGATTTCGGCGGTCGCGCTCGTGCCGACCAGCGCCGTCAGCAGGGCGAACATCCCGGCGATGATCCCACGTGCGCGGGTCGTCATGGTCACCGGCAGATGGATCACAGCGCACCCGCACGCGCGGGCGACCCGTTAACGCCCGGCCGGCGTGGTCAGCGAACTTCCCGCCACCGCCGCCGACGCGCCAGCAGGGGAAGCGCGGCCGCCGCCAGCAGCACCGACGAGGGCTCGGGGACGTTCAGGCCGACCGCCCCGGGGACCACGTCCCCCACTGCCGTGCCGAACACGATCTCGTCCATCAGGAACGTGTCCCCGGCGTCGAGGTTGGCGTGGCGGATGCCGAGACTGCCAATGCTCGTGACACCCGGGCTGAGCGCGGCGGAGACGTACGGGAACGTCAGGTTGTTCCCCGCGTCGAGCACCGGGTTCACCCACAAGTCGATGCTCGTGAAGTTCGACGCCGCGCCCGGCGTCGCCTTGACGATGCGTGCGACCAGCAGGTAGGTGGTCACGCCAATGTTGCCCGCCCCAACCTCGGTCGGGGAGGAAACCTGTCCGCCCCCGCCGTTCCGGGCGCTGAAGTCCCCGGTCGAACCGCCGATGATGTTGAAGTTCGGGTTGGCGGTCGAGTTCCCGAAGTAAAGCGTGAGGAAGTCCGAGTTGTCGACTTGGCCGCTGTCGACCCGGACGAGAAACCGGCCCCAGACTTCGTTGGCGTTGCTGGACGTGGCGAACGACCGGGACGCGACAATCGTGCCGTCGGCCGTCGTGGTGTTCAAAAACTGCAGTGCCCGGCTCCCGCCGCCGACGGTCCCCACGTTCTGTGCGAGCGAGTTGGTGACCGCATACGACAACGGGGTCGTTGGCGCAACGACGTTGGGCGGGGTGGCTAGCCCGGCGGACCACGCCGTGCTGAACCCGGTGCCCCCGTTGTTCGCATTTAGATTCGCGTCGGTCGTCGGCGCACCCGTCGCGTCGGTGTTGTAGTCGCCAAACCCCTCGTTCACGAGCACGGCCGCGCTCACCGGGGCGGCCAAACCCGCCAGGCCCGCCAGCGCAATGACGGCGCCGAGCCGACCCGGCTTCCGCCCTCGTACCAGACCACGTTTCTCGCAGGTGCCCATCACGCTCACTCCCGTCCGATCCCAAGAACACAGGGAAGCCGCAGACCGGCAAGGATACCACGTGCGGAACATCGCTGCACATGCAAATCCCAGGCGAAACGTGCCGGGTGTTACCCGTGTTCAGGATTTGAGCGGGTCCGCGCGCGCCGTCTGTAGCGAATAGACGAGCCCGTCAATCCGCACGCTCCAGTGTAATGCTCTTCATCACCGGCTTCCCCGCGCAATCGATCGCATAAGCCTCCTTCGCCTGCCGCACCACCCGCTCGTCCCGCTTCTCCACGCCCCCCTCCTCCCACACGTACCTCACCTTCACCGGCGCAAACCCGCCGTTCGGCTCGGCGTAGTCCGCATCGATCCGCACGTCATGAAACCCCAGCGTGTTCCGCTGCGTGCCGCTCAGCCGAACCTGCGCCGCGCGCGTGCCCGCCGGGACGTCCGTAAACACGAAGTACTTGCTGTGCCCTGCCGTCGGCCCGTCCAGCTTGCCCACGTCCTTCCAACTCTTCCCCGCGTCGAACGACACCTGCACGTCGAACACGTCCTTCACGTCGCGCGCACGATAGTGCGACCCGATCCGCACGCGCGTGATGTCGCCCGGCGTAGCGACCGGCCAAGTCACGTCCCCCTTGCCGCCCTTGAGGAACGCCAACTCCTCTTTGAGGTTGTTCACGACCGGATGGAACTCTTTATAAAAGACGTTCTTCTCCTTGTTCTTCGGATTCGTCGTGCCCTGCACCGTGATCGTCCCTTCCTGCGGCCCCGCCTCGAACGTGATCGTGTTCTTCCCGGCCGTCAGCGCCGGCAGCACGCGCTGCGAGTGCTGAACGTCGTGCGTCAACCGCAGCGCGCCAACGCGCGTCGCGCCGCCGTCGAGCGTGAGCTTCAACCGGTAATCGTACTTCCGCTTGATCAGCGGCTTGAGGTCGAGCGTATGCGTGCCGGCGGTGGTAATTGCCGAGACGGGTTTGAAGTCCAACCCGTTGTTATCGGAGAGCGCGACCGTCACGGAACCCCCCCCGGCGAGCGCGACCTGCAGGTCCGCCTGCCCACTCAGGAACACGTAGCTCGTCGGCACGCGCAAGACGATCTCGCCCGGCTTGGACGCATCCGCCACCGCGAGCCCGTCCGATCCCGCGCGCAGATTCCCGACCGACAGCGCCGCGTCCGCCACCTCCGGCGAAGTCACCGGCACGTTCCACTCCAGCGTCCCGTTCCCGATCCGCCCCGGCGCCAAATCCCCATGTTTGGGCGTGTACCGCAAATCGTCCTTGCCCACGACCGTCTTCAACAACTCGAAATTCGGATTCTCATTGACGTGCAACCCGTTGTTCGACCAATTCCGCGTCAGCCGCTCTCCTTTGCGCAACTGAATATTGACCTCGTACCCCAGCGCCGTCCCATACTCGTACACGAACAACTTCTTTGCGTCCGCGTACTCCCCCATCGTCGCGTACCACCCGTGCGTCGCCGCCGGGAACCACCCGTTCCAGTCGTAAGATGGGCACCGCGCCAGAATCTCCGGCCCCTTCTTCCACCCCTGCTGCCGCATGAACTGACGCAGCGCCGCCTCGTCCCCTTTGTACTTCGGGTTCTTCTCCAGCCACGCCGCGATCCCCTTGTTGATCTCCTCCACGCCCGCCACCTCCCCGTCCGCCTTCGGAAAATACGTGATCAGCGACGAGTCCAGCATGTGCCACGCCCCGCCCCACTTCACCTCCGGCACCGAGTGGTTGATGATCCCCCACCCGCGCGATTCCAGCCCGACGTACCGGCTCAGCGCCTGCACGTTCGCGGACGCACAACAACACATCCCGTACCCGTAAACGTTCCACGCCTTGATCGGGTCGTGGACGTTGTCCATGCTCTCGAGATACTCGTTCGGCGGGATCGCCTGATGTCGGAACCGGTACACGTTCTCCCACACCACCAGCGCCTTCTCGCGATCCGTCATGCCCTCTTTAATGAAGGTCCGCTTCCACGCCTCCAGCGACGAGACGTCCTCAACCTTGTCCGACAGCACCTTGACGTGGCTGACCACTCCCGGCGCGGAAGGAGGCGCCGCGACCGCCGGAACCCCGATCGCTGCCGACAGTAGAATCGCAACACGGCGCCCCAGCTTGCTCCACATGTCAGTCTCCTCGCGAACAACCCTGGCGCGCTCACTTCAGTGATGCACGTCAACCGCGCACAGCGTTCTCGCGCGCACCTTCAACGCAACGCCCCACCTCTTCTACTCACATCGAGACCCGATGATGAACCCTCAGGAAAACTCCCCACCCCGCATCCGCGACGCCGCACACCTCGAAGACCTCCTCAGCGCGCCCACCGACCGCGTGATCGAGACCGTCCGCCAAACCGAAGGCGACTTCCTCGTCCTCGGCGCAGCCGGAAAAATGGGTCCCTCCCTCAGCCGAATGCTCCGCCGCGCCCTCGACGCCGCCGGCCAAAAATCCCGCCGCGTCATTGCCGTCTCCCGCTTCTCCTCCCCCGCCGCCGAGCCCGAGTTCAACCTCCACGGCGTCGAGACCCTCCGCGCCGACCTCCTCGACCCCGCCCAACTCGCCGCCCTCCCCGACGCCCCCAACGTCGTCTACATGGCCGGCATGAAGTTCGGCGCTACCGGCCAGGCCGGCCTCACCTGGGCCATGAACGCCTACCTCCCCGGCCGCGTCGCCGACAAGTACCGCAGGTCCCGCATCGTCGCCTTCTCCACCGGCAACATCTACGGCCTCTCCCCCGTCCACCTCGGCGGCAGCGTCGAGACCGACGAGCCCCAACCCACCGGCGAATACGCCATGTCCGCCGTCGGCCGCGAGCGCATGTTCGAGCACTTCTCCACCGTCCACGGCACCCGCGCCGCCATCATCCGCCTCAACTACGCCGTCGAGATGCGCTACGGCGTCCTCCACGACATCGCCGCCAAAGTCTGGCGCGGCCAGCCCGTCGACGTC
>DATHXE010000937.1:0-12779 GCA_035459845.1 Tepidisphaeraceae bacterium
GGCCTGCATGCCCACGGGCAGGCGGACCATGTCGCCCGCCAGCCCGGTGCGCGACGGCGGATCCCCCGCCTTCCAGACCACGCCCTTCAACTGGATCAGCGGGTTGTTCAGACCCGTCTGCCCGACGTTCTTCGCCTCGCCATAGATGATCCGCATCGGCTTCGACTGGGCGTCGACCGTGTCCTTGTAATGGACGTTGAGGTACTCGAGCGCGACCGGCTGCGACGCGGCGGAGACGCTCACGCGGTCCGACAGGTGGCTGCTCGGCGCCGGGTAGGTCGACACGTTGGTCATGCTCAGCGGCTGGCCGTCGGTGAACACGGCCTCCACGCTCCAGTCGTGCTTCTTGCCGTCGTCCTCCGCCTCGTACGGCGGCGCGTCCGCGTTCCCCACGACCTGCCGGTCGCGCCAGATCACGTACTTGAGCCCCTTCTCCGGGCACTTGTCCCACTCGATCTTCACCTTGTTCTCGGCGACCCGCTGGGCCTTGATCCTCTCCGGCCGCGACGGGCCGACGTCGAACGTCAGCGTGATCGTGTCCACGGGCGGCCCGCCCTGGTCGATCGCGACGCGCAGCGTGTGCCGGCCGACGGTCAGCGGGGCCTTGCGGAAGTCGATCGGTCCCGGGCCCATCAGGTCGATCGGGACGTTCGTGCTCCCCGCGGGCACGTCGAGCGTGTCGGTGCGGACCTGCTGCCCGTCGAGGAGCACGCGGAGACAGGCCCCGTCGATCTGGGTCTTCCCGACATTGGCGACCGACACGGTCAGTTTCCCCAGCCGATCGGAGTTGGTCGGACCCGAGAATGGGAGGCCCTGCAAGATCGGCGCGACGCCGGCGAACTTGAACCCGCCCTCGACCGTGCCGTCCCACACGAATTGGTTCACCAGGCTCTGGTTGCCGCCCGGCGCGTAGTCGGGGTGGTGGAACTCGAGGTGCTTGTCGTGGATCGTGATCGACAGGGGGGCGGACGTGCGGTCGTCGGCCCCGCGGACGACCAGCGTGTGGGCGACCGGTGTGACCACTCCGCCGGCCGCCCCGCCCCACGACATCGACGCGGGGTCGAACAGGATGGCGTACCACTGATCCCAGGTCAGGTGCGCGTTGCACAGTTTGCGCTCGACGGCGTCGCCGCCCGAGCCCTTGGCCCGGCCTGCAATGCGGTCCAGAATCTCGCCGGATGGGTCGTGAACCACGATCCCCCGGCTGTCGCTCCCGACGATCACCATCACGTGGCTCACGTTGGGCATCGCGACCCAGACGGGCCGGCCCTGGGCGACCTGGGCCAGCGCGTACCGCGTGACGCCCTCGCTCGAGAAGAACCCGAGCAGCGTGGCCTCGACGTACATCGGCTGGTCCGGCGTGATCAGCGTGGTGAACGTGCGCGAGAGGATGTTGCCCCCGCTGAACCCCTGGTCGAACGGCGCGCGGAACAGCGCGGCCGTGTCCCACGTCTCGACGTCGCGCCCGTAATGCTTTTGCAACATCGTCGCCGACGCCGCCCAGCACCACCCCGCCCCGCCCTGCGGGTAGAACGGCACGCCCAGCGTGCGGTCCGAGACCAGGTTCTCCGACCCCTTGGCGAACATCGTCTCCCAAGCCGCGGCCGCGCCGGCGGCGGTCAGCAGCACGACGTGCACGATCGAGAACTGCTTCACCTCGACCCGCGCCGTGCCGGTCTTCTCGTCGTACGTCACGGGGCCCAACGACGTCCGCTTGCCGTCGTGCACGTGCATCGCCACGTACCGGCGGCGATCGCCGGGGATCTTGTCGTCCTTCGGCGCTGTGACCGTCACGACGGCGGGCTTTGCGAGAGCACCCGGGCCGGCGTCCACGTCGAGGATGACCGACGGCTCGCCCGGCCCGACCGCCTTGAGCCGGCGCACGGTCACGGTGCGGTCGGCCGACAGCGCGCCGGGCGGGAAGTCGATCCGCGTACCGTCGGCGGCAACCACCTGCCCGCCGGCGCTCGCGGAGATCGCCTGCGAGGTCGTCCAATCCACCGGCAAGCGCGAGTAACCGAGCGGGTCGCCGGCGACGGCGTTCGTGGACGGCGCGGAGGCGGTCGACGCGGTCTTCGATCCGCCCTTGTCCCCGCCGCCACCGGAATCGCCGCCCGGCCGCGACAGCACGTAAATGCCCACGAACAGGCCGACGATCGCGATCAGCACGATCGCCAGGCGGGCCGTCGAAAGCCCGCGCGGTCGGGCACGGGTCGCGGAAACTCGCGGGGCCCCTTGGGTACGGACGCGCATTCGCATGGCACACCCGCTTTCGTGTTCGCTGTGGTCTGCAACCGTCCGAATATACACCGCGCCGGTCGCGAGGACGAGTGCAGTATACCCGCGAGTTCGCCCGGGTCGGGGAGAATCCGAGGGTCCGGTGGCGTACGCGTCAGTTCCCCGGGCACTGGATCGGGGTCCCCCTTGCGACTACTCTCCCGCCAATGTTCGGCCAAACCTTCGAAGCCCACGACCTCGCCATCGTCGCACTCCTGGTGGTGCTCGAGGGCGTGCTGTCGATCGACAACGCGCTGGTCCTCGGCCTGCTCGCCAAGCGCCTCCCCAAGCACCAGCAGAAGCGCGCCCTGACCTACGGGCTGGTCGGCGCCTTCGCCTTCCGGCTGATCGCGGTCGGCATGGCCGTGTTCCTGATGAAGTGGTGGTGGGTGAAACTGCTGGGCGGGGGATACCTGATCTACATCGCCGTCAAACACCTCTTCTTCGAGAGCAAGGAGGCGGAGGCCGAGCACATCGCAACCGACGCGGGCGGCGAGCCGGTGCTGGTCGACGCCGCCGGGCACGAGGTCCCGCCCGAGCGGAGCGAGAACGCGATCCGGGAGCGGATCCTGATGCCGATTCCGGGGGCGCTGGACGACGAGCCGGCGGGCGACGTGCGGGCGGCGGTCGTCGCCGCGGGCGGCGACCCGATCAAGGCCGTCGAGAAGATTCCCGACTGCGACCCCAGTGCGACCGGCGGCCGCCGCAAGTGCGCGCGGTTCTGGCCGACCGTCCTCGTCATCGAACTGACCGACATCGCGTTCGCGATCGACTCCATCCTCGCCGCCATCGCGCTCGTCGGGTCGCGCACCGAAAAGTTCTGGATGGTGATCACCGGCGGCATGCTCGGCGTCATGCTCATGCGCATCGCCGCAATCTTCTTCATCCGGCTGCTCGAAAAGTTCCCGCGGCTCGAGATGGCGGCATACCTCCTGGTGATCGTGATCGGCGTAAAGCTCGTGCTCGACTGGTGGTTCAACAAGCCCCCCGAGGGCGGCTTCAAGGACGGCCAACACGGCCCGCTCGACTTCCACAGCCCGTCGTCGATCGCGTTCTGGGTGTTCTGGACGTCGATGGCGGCGGCGTTCGCCGTCGGGTTCATCCCGCGCAAGCAGCCCAAGCCGGCGGAATCGCATTGAGAAAAACGGGCGCGCAGCGACGTGTCGCGGGACGGACACCGACGGCGCTCGATCGCACAAATGGCCGAGTGCAATCGTTCACTGTTCGAGCATCCCGCGAAAGGGCCCGCGTTCCCACGCGTAACTCACGTCACGGCGGCCCTGTCGGACGCCCGGCACGGCTTTGCACGGTCAACCGGCGCGGGTACGATTGCCCGTCTGCCGCTGCGGCGCTAGCGCCGGGCGGCCGAGGCAGTCTGTGAGTGTGCCACAGGGCGCGCGAGCGAGCCGACACCGACGTACCGACACCACTGAACTTCGCCCTGGCGCGACCCGGGAGCCGTCAAACCATGCGTCTGACCGAAATCCTCAAGCCGCAGGACATCAAGATCCCCCTCGAGGCCAAGACCAAGACCGACGCGATCGCCGAGCTCGTCAACCTGCTCGCCGCCAACGGCCAGGTCCAGGACCCGAAGAAGGTGCTCGAGTCCGTCCTCGACCGCGAGGCCACCCGCACCACCGGCATCGGCAACGGCCTGGCCATCCCGCACGGCAAGTGCCCCGGGCTGAACGGCCTGGTCATGGCGATCGGCAAGTGCGCCACTCCCATCGACTTCCAGGCCATCGACGGCCGCCCCGTCAGCCTCATCTGGCTCCTCGGCTCCCCGCCCCACCTCACCGGCCAGCACATCCACGCCCTCGCCCGCATCAGCCGCCTGATGACGATCGACAAGTTCCGCATCGCCGTCGGCGGCGCCAAGACGGCCGAGGAACTGTTCGAGCTGATCGTGCAGCAGGAAAACCAGCTGTAGCATTCAGTCGTGGGGCGCGCTCGAACGGAGCGGCAGTCTTGTTTAGCCGCGACCCCAAGGGCAAGCGACAGCGCCGCCCGCAGGGGAGCGAGGACCGTCGCAGCCCCCGCTCACGCCTTCCCCACCGCCTTCAGCACCTGCTCCGCCCACGCGTGTTCCACCGGCGCGAATGGCGGCGTCGGCGGACGGGCGTAATCGATGTGGTGATACCGCCCCATCACGTACGCCTTGTCGATCAACTCCTGCAAGTCGAGCACCGCCGGCGCGTCCTGAGGCCGGAGCGGCACCTTGATCCGCGGCAGCTTCGCGCGGATCGAGATTGGGTAGAGCAGCGGCCCGCGCGCCTCCGGCTGCACCACCGTCACGCGGTAAGTCGTCCGCGCCTTCTCCGGCACCAGGTACGGCCCGATCATCGACGTCCAGTCGCCCGTCCGGATCAAGTCGATCTCGACCAGGTTCATCTCGCTGTTGACGTACTTCTCCCGCTTGTCGAGGTACGCCTGAACCGCTTTACCCGGCGACTTTTTCCACGGGCTCAGGATCTCGATCGCGGTCACGATCCGGTGACCAGCCGAGTCATAGATGACGACGTTCCGCTCCCGGATCGGGTCGCCGACGGGTTCGAGCAGCACGGGTTCGTCTACGACCGCGGTGGCCGAATCGCCGGCGGACGGCTGCCACGGGGTCGGGTTCTCAACGATCCGCACGTCGGGCCGGCGTAGGCGAATCTCGGATTCGTCCTCGACGTAGACCTTCTCCTCCATTCGCGCGATCAAATCCTCAGACAACTGCGGCTGCAGGGCGTCGGCGACGTACCCGATCAGCCGGGTGTGTACATCCTCCCAGTGCCGCTCGAGGTACGGGTCCATGCCGGGAAACGGGGACTTCATGACGGGATATTCTACACATCCGGACCGCGGCGTGCGGTATACTCGCCCCAATGCCGTTGGAACTCGGCCCGTTCTCCCTCGACCGGATGGTGGCCGCCGTGGAACGCGTACGGGACCGATTGCTCCGTTCGACGCGCGCCTTGGCAGCCGCCGGCGTGCCCTATGCGGTCGCCGGTGGGAACGCCGTCGCCGCCTGGGTCTCGCGCGTCGACACCGCCGCGGTCCGAAACACCCAGGACGTCGACATCCTCATCCGCCGTGAAGACCTCGACCGCGCCCGCACCGCCCTGGAGTCGGCCGGGTTCGTCTACCGCCACGTGGCCGGCGTCGACGTCTTCCTCGACGGCCCCGACGCCAAGCCGCGCGACGGCGTGCACGTCGTGTTCGCGGGCGAGAAAGTCCGCGCACACGAGCCAGCCGCAAACCCGGACGTGAGCGAATCGGAGGATGATGCCCTGTTCCGAGTGCTCACCCTCGACGCGCTCGTGCGGATCAAGCTGTCGGCGTTTCGGCGTAAGGACCAGGTCCACCTGCAGGACATGCTGGAGGTCGGCCTGATCGACTCCACCTGGTTGACGAAGCTGCCGCCCGAACTCGCCCTTCGCCTCCAATCGATCCTCGACGATCCCAACGGATAAGGCGTTGCGGTGGTAATGGGGGCATGGCATTCCGACACCTCCTTTCCGCCGCCGTGCTCTTCCCCGCTTCCTTCGCGCTCGCCGCCGACAAGCCGGCGCTCCCACCCGTCCCCGCGGAGCCGATCGCCGTAAAGAAGGAACTCCTCTTCTCCGACGACTTCGAATCCGCCACCCCCGCCAAGCCCTGGCACCGCGTCGTCCCCACGTTCGCGTTCGAGAAGGGCGTCCTCAAAGGCACCCAGACCCGCGACAAGGCGATCCCGGCGGAGGGCACGAAGGCCGCCGTCACGCCCCACGCCGCCGTCCATGGGCTCGAGATCCCGACCAAGGACAGCGTGGTCGAGGTCAAGATGCGGTTCGACGGCGCGACCTCGATGGACGTCGAGTTCGACGACCGCAAGTACACCGGGTCTCACTACGGCCACCTCTGCCGCGCCGTCGTCCGCCCGACCGGCGTCACCATCCTCGACGAGCGCGACGGCAACCAGAACGAGGAGATCAAGGCGCTGCAGAAGGACCCGGCCAAGAAGGCCGAGGCCACCGCCCGCCTGAAGGGCCACAGCGTCACCTACCCGCTGGCCGAAAAGCTCGAGCAGGGCAAGTGGTACACGATCGTCGTCGAGACCGTCGGCGAGGAGATGCGCGTCACGATCGACGGCAAGCCCGCCGCCTACCTGAAGGCATCCGGCATCGGCCACGCCACCAAGTCCAAGATCGAAGTCGGCGTCGGCGGTAAGGACGGCTGCTTCGACGACATCAAGGTCTGGAACGCCGAGCCCGCCAAGAAGTAGCCCGCTCGCATATTGCCGCCCCAACAAGAAACCCACGGCGCTCGCACCGTGGGTTTCCTCTTTTTCTTTTCTGCGCCCCCTCCGCGCCCTCTGCGTCTCTGCGGTGAATCTCTTACTTCGCGACCGCGGTCGACAGCGCCTTCCGCACTTCCGTCAGCAAATTCTCCACCTTGAACGGCTTGAACAGCACCGCCGCCAGCCCCTCCTGGCTCGCCCGGACGATGCTGTGGTTCGGGTCGTACCCGAACCCGGTCATGAGGATGACCGGGAGTTCCGCGTGGAGCCGCCGCGCCGTCGCGAACACGTCGTACCCCGACTTGTCCGGCATCCGGATGTCCGACAGCACCAGGTCGAAGTCGCCCCCGGCGGTCTCGAGGTGGGCGATCGCCTCCTCCCCGCACGAGCACACCGTCACCGTCGCGTGATACTTCCGCAGGATGTCGTGGATCGTCGTCCGCAGGTTCGGCTCATCGTCGGCCACCAGGATCCGCGCCTTGCTCAGCACCGGGTCGGAATCGTCGCCCTTGTGGTCCGCCGCCCCCAGCACCGTGTTCGGTCCCGCCGCCGTCTGCTTGAGCGACTTGCGGATCGTCCCCACGTTGTCCAGGATCTGCTGCAGCTTGTTCCGCAGGTCGTCGTTGCCGATGAACTCCTCCATCAGGCTCGTCGCGTCCGACGCGATGTCGTTCAGCGGCCCGGCCAACTCCGCGTTCACGTTGTCCGCGATCGTGTGCGCCGTCCCCGCCCGCTCGACGATCAGCAGGTCCAGGATGTTCAGCGCGATCGCCACGTACCGCGCGAAGATCTCCGCGAACTGACGGTCGTCCTCGTTGAACGCCGCCCGCTGCCGGCTCTCGATGTTGAAGATCCCGATCACCTTGTCGTGCAGCCGCAGCGGCACGGTCAGCGACGACTTGCACTGCTCCAGCCCCGCGATGTACCGCGGGTCGCGCTGCGTGTCCGGACAAATGTAGCTCCGGCCCGTCGCCGCCACGTACCCGCTGATCCCGTTCCCCTCGTTCTGCGCGAACAACTCGATCTCCATCGCCTCGCTCGGCAGGCCCACCCCGATCACCCACTCCAGCTTCCCGCTCTTCCGGTCCAGCAGCCGGATGTTGAAGTGGTCGAAGTGCATCAGGTCCTTCGTGAACCGGATGATCTTCTCCTCGAGCAGCGTGAGCCGCTCGGCCGTGTTGAACTTGCTGATCAGGTCCGATTCGAGCCTCACCAACTCGCGCCCCGCCTTGTCGATCGCGTCGATCTTCTGCTGCAGCCGCCGCGTGCTCGTCGCGTCCCACACCACGCACACGACCTGCACCACGTGCCCGGCGGGGCTGATCACAGGGCTCGCGATCATCTCCAGGAACTGCGCGTCGTCGATGTTCAGCGCGTACCGCTTGCTCCGGTTGAACGGGACCGGCGAGTCCGGCGTCGGCGGCGACACCTGTGACGTGAACAGTCCGAACGCCTCCTGGCACGTCCGGCGGATGCGCTCGTGCACGTGGCCCGGCCACGCCTGCATCTTCTTGTTCATCCAGTTGCACCGCGCGTCCCCGTCCACGATGCAGATCCCCTCCCCGATCGTGTTCAGCACCAGCTGCGTCTGCTGGCTGACCAGCGCGCGCTCGAGCGGCAGGAAGTCGCTCGTGTCGGAAAAGATCGCGTCGAACTGGTCACGGCGCAGCAGGTCGATCGCGTGGTCGATGTCCGTCGCTTGCACGACATCGGCGTGGTCGCGGAGCGACGACGCGATCCCGTTCTCGAGCGTGGCGCGCCCGGAAAGGAAGAGTACTTTGGTTCGCTGGCCCTGCTGCAAGGATGGTGTCCGTAGCATGCGCGTGGCGGTCGGGGCGGCCGATCGTACCGGGTCTGCGATTTATCGGTCAAACAAAAAGCAGGCTCCACAGATTACGAGTCCGCATTGACCCGCTGAATGGTACGCCGGCGACGCCTGTATGGTTCAAACGGGCTTCAGCCGCGCCAACGTATGGCCGAGCGCACATGAGAACCCGTCCGTGCAATCGTTGGCTCGCCCTGTGTCGGCGCCGGCCGTGCCGCGCCACGCCGCCTCCAGCTACGCTGGGCAAGTGTCGGGCACCCGGCGTACAATCCCCGCAACCGGAAGAAACCCTGGCTCGAACCGCGGAGGCCGCGTGCAGGTCACTCGTCGCAATAGAAACAGTGGGCGCTCGATCGGAGGCGTACTCATCATGATCTTCTCTGGCATCATCGGCGGGGCCGCGTGCGAGCGGCCGGCACACGCGGCGGGCGACCTCCCCAAGCCCGCCGTGGACATCCCCCTCGGTAAGCCCGGCGAGATCCGCACCCTCGTCGTCGGCGGCGGGTGCTTCTGGTGCGTCGAGAGCGTCTTCGAAAAACTCGACGCCGTCCGCGACTCGGTCTCCGGTTACGCCGGAGGCTCTAAGGAGACCGCCAACTACAAGGCCGTCTCCAACGGCGACTCCGGTCACGCCGAGGTCGTCAAGGTCACCTACGACGCGTCGAAAATCTCCTTCGGCGAGCTCCTCCGCGTCTTCTTCACCACCCACGACCCGACCACCAAGGACCGCCAGGGCCCCGACGCCGGCACCCAGTACCGGTCGGCCATCTTCTACGAGAACGACGAGCAGAAGAAGGTGGCCGAGGCGTACATCGCGCAGCTCAACGCGGCCAAGGCATTCGACGCCCCGATTGTCACCACGCTCGAACCGCTCAAGGCGTTTTACGACGCCGAGGCCTACCACCAGGACTTCACGAAGAACAACCCGCGCCACCCGTACATTACGCGGTTCGCGATCCCCAAGGTGGAGAAGGTGCAGGAGAAGTTCGGCGACCAGGTGAAGAAGGAACAGGGGAAGTAGCTCGGGATGGAAATGCGTGCCCCGCGCTTGCCGCTTGCGGCTTAAGCGACTGGGAGGGTTCGGCGCCCCGGTAGTTATCCGGACCTGTCTCAATTCCATATGTGGGGGGGGAACGACTCAATCCGACCATTACTCGGATCGATCTATCATTGAAGGTCACTTCTTTCCTGATGGGTCGAACGAGGTTCCGTTATGGTTACGGCGGATCAGGGGTTGCTGAAAGACGCGATCGCCCGAAACGCGGGCGCGGTCCTCTCGCTGCCCTCGGCCGGCATGCTCCGGCACCACAAGACGCGGTTCCTCGCGTGCGACGAGGTCGGGTTCTGGATCGAGATGCCCGCGGGCGAAAAGCCGTTGGTCGACGAGTTGATCGCCAATTGCGGGGCCGTCGGCCTGTCCGTCAAGGCGGGCGTCAACAAGGTCGTGTTCACGACGACGGTCGACCGGTGCGACCCGGACATGCGGATCAACACTCAGACGGTCGTCGACGCCCTCCTGATGGCCTGGCCCAAGGAGATCAAGTCCGTCCAGCGGCGCTCCGACTACCGCGCCCGCGTCCCGGCCGGGTCGTCGATTCGGGCCAACGTCTGGCGAATCCCCGAACACCACTTTCTCGCCGACCGCCCGCCCGCCGCGGCCGAGATCGAGTGCTCGATCCGCGACCTGTCGCTCGGCGGGATGTGCCTGTTCGTGTCGCCCCGGGCGGACGAGCCGCGCCTCGCGGTCGACCAGCGCCTGCGCATCCAGCTCACGTGGAACGGCGGCGCCATCCTGATCGAGGGCCGCGCCCGCCACGGCCGCCCCCTCCCCGGCGGCGACGTCCGCCTGGGCGTGCAGTTCCGCAAGATGGACAACAGCATTGAGGGCCGCCAGTCCATGGCCGCGCTGACCGGCGTCGTCGGCCAACTCCAGCGCGACGAACTCCGCCGCATGCGCCTCGGATTGGTGGGGTGAGCCTGTCGACCCCGAGGCGGCGCCGCTAACCCGTGCCTCCCGCTCGAATCCCGGAGTTGTTACGTCGTCCAATCTTCGACTGCCAAGCCGGGTACGAGTCGGAAGTCGACGAGGTTACGCGTCAATAGCGTGAAGCCGTTCGCCAGGGCGATCGAAGCGATCCGAAGGTCCATCGTAGCTACCCGGACGCGGCCCGCGCGCAGCGCGTCGAAGCGAGCGCCGGCGGCCTCGTCGAACGGCAGCACTTGGGCACGCGCGAAGTCCGCCAAGATTTGCTGGAAACCTCTGTACGCGCGGACTACACCGGCTCGGTCGCGGGCCTTCGCGAGGTACGCGGACCACCCTGCCACCTGCTCGTGAAAGCTGACGATCGTGGTGAAGAACTCGGTGGGCGTGCGGGCGGCGATTCGCGCCAAGAGCCGGTCCGCCTCGGGCAGCTTGCGCCCCTGCAAAATGCCAAGATGATCCGTGTCGAGAATAAACACGCTGGTCACTCCCCCGCCATGTCCGATGGTCGGTCCGCCGCTCGAATTTGCCGGCCCAACTCGAGCACCTGATCGAAGTCCGGGTTGTCCTCGTGTGAGCCGACCAATGCATTGAGCCAGTTCCCCGAAATCTCGGCACGATCCAGCCGACGGCGCACGTCGGCCAACTCACGCTCAAGCATTTCGACCCGGGATTCGATGTCGTTCGGGGCGATCATGTGCCCGATTCTACACGGCCAGCATGAATGGCTTCAATCCGAATCGGGGACCGATGGCGACCACGGGTGACCGCCGCAGTCACAACCCACGGGGTGCACTCGATAGAAAAAGATCGGCAGGTTGCGGGATGCGAGCCCCGCCCACCGCAGGCTCAGAACGCAGTTCGAGTCTCGCCAGTTCTCGGCGTCCCAGCGTAGGTCATTCGGATCGAAGTCGCCCTTGGTGGGGACGAAGGTAATCGTGTTCTCCGCGTCCTGCGACCACGTGCCGGAGAACGTGCGATCTCCGCGCCGCCCCGACTGCGCCCACCGAAAGGTCGAGCCGGGACCGAGGATCAACTCGTGTTCGGTTCGGCTGCCGTCCATGAAGAACTCGACGGCCATCCAGTGTCCGTGCGTGTACTGGGCCATTGGCGCGATACCTCGGCACGTGAAGAAGGCCCCGCACGCCGTGCGGGGCCTTCGTGGTCAAGTCGGAACGCTCGCGTCAGTCCAGATTCATCGACATCAGGAACTGCGCATTGCTCGGGACCTTCTCGAGGCGGCTCTTGAGGAGCTCGACGGCCTCGACGGGGTTCATGTCGCTCAGGACGCGGCGTAGGCGGTACATGAGCTCCATCTCCTTCTTGTCGAGCAGCAGCTCCTCGCGGCGGGTGCCGGAGGCGTTGATGTCGATGGCCGGGTAGACGCGGCGGTCGACCAGGCGGCGGTCCAGGTGCAGCTCGGCGTTGCCGGTGCCCTTGAACTCCTCGAAGATGACCTCGTCCATCTTCGAGCCGGTGTCGACCAGCGCGGTCGCGAGGATTGTCAGGCTGCCGCCTTCTTCGATGCTCCGGGCGGCGCCGAAGAACCGCTTGGGCTTCTGGAGCGCGTTGGCGTCCACGCCGCCGGTGAGAATCTTGCCGGAGTGCGGGACCTCGGTGTTGTAGGCGCGGGCGAGGCGGGTGATCGAGTCGAGCAGGATGACGACGTCCTTCCCGAACTCGACGTACCGGCGGGCCTTCTCGATCACCATCTCGGCGACCTGCACGTGGCGGCTCGACGGCTCGTCGAACGTCGACGACACGACCTCGGCCTTCGTGTTCCGCTCCATGTCCGTGACTTCTTCCGGCCGCTCGTCGATCAGCAGGATGATCAGGATCACTTCGGGGTGGTTGGTCGCGATCGAGTTGGCGATCTTCTGGAGGAGGACCGTCTTACCGGTGCGCGGCGGGGCGACGATCAGCATGCGCTGGCCCTTGCCGATCGGGGTGACCATGTCGCAGATGCGCATGTTCAGCTCCTTCGGGTCGGCCTCCAGGATCAGCCGCTTGTTGGGGTGCAGCGGGGTCAGGTCCTCGAACGTGGCGGTGTTGAAGATGCGCTCGGGGTCCTCGCCGTTGATGGCCTCGACGCGCAGCAGCGCGAAGTAGCGCTCGGATTCCTTGGGCGGGCGGATCTGGCCCTGGACGACGTGGCCGTTGCGGAGGCCGAACCGGCGGATCTGGCTGGGCGAGATGTAGATGTCGTCCGGGCCGGGGAGGTAGTTGAACTCGGGGGAGCGGAGGAAGCCGAAGCCGTCGGGGAGGATCTCGAGGACGCCCTCGCCGTACATCAGGCCGTTCTGCTTGATGCGGGCGCGCAGGATCTGGAAGATCAGGTCCTGCTTCTTCATCCCGATGTAGTCCTGGATGCCGTCGGCCTTGGCCAGGTCCTGGAGCTGGTGGACCTCCATCTGCTGGAGGTCCTTGATGTA
>DATHXE010000938.1:0-15327 GCA_035459845.1 Tepidisphaeraceae bacterium
TCGCTGTTCATCGCGGGTTCCCTCGCCCTGTTTCAAAACCGCCGCACGTCATGGCGGCGATGGCCGGCGCGGCGCCGTCCGTAACGTCAGGTCGCCGGCGCGTGGATTCGGTTCCAACCTTATACGTCTTACGCGCCCCCAGGTTACACAACGTTAGTGGATGGTCACTTTTCCAGTCAAGGCGCGCCGGGCGGCGCGGGCGGACGATCCGGGTCGCCGCGTGCGCCGTAAGTCCTTGTCTTACTGGCGAATGAGGCCGGCGTCACGTCCGGGGACACGCCCGCGACATCCGTTGACACCGCTTGACCGCCCTTATACTCTGCGACCACTTTTCGGATGTCAATCCGTCCGGGCTTCCGGGCGATCGCCGGCCCCGTCCCTCACGCTTTCCCTCCATGCCAACAACCGTCAGCGTCAAACCGAAGGCGTACCTCAAGGTGCGTCAGAAGGCCGTCCGGGCCGCCATGAAGGAACTCGGGCTCGACGGGATCCTCCTGACCCACCCGCCGGACCTGCATTACCTGACCAACTTCACCGGTGAAGACTCGGTCGGGCTGATCACGCACAAGGATTTATTCCTCGTCACCGACTTCCGCTACCGCGAGCAGGCCCAGATCGAGGCGGGGTGGCTGACGATCTCGATGCGCGACGCGAAGATGTCGGACGCGGTCGCGCAGGTGTTCAAGGCCAACCCGCTCAAGCGGGTGGGGTTCGAGGCGAACTACACGACGGTCGGCCAACTGGACGCGCTGGTGAAGGCGGGGAAGGACCTGAAGGACGGGCGTCCGCCCGAGCTGATCGGGCTCGAGAACGTGATGCAGAACATCCGTAAGGTCAAGGACGATCACGAGATCGACTTGATCCGCAAGTCGGTCGCGCTGGCGGAAGAGGCGTTCGACGCCGTCCGGGATCAGATCAAGCCGGGGCAGACCGAAAACTACATGGCGGGACTCATCACGTTCGAGCTGCGGAGCCGGGGGGCCTCGAACGTGTCGTTTCCGCCGATCGTGGCGACGGGCAAGAACTCCGCGCTGCCGCACTATCGCCCGAGCGACGACAAGACGGAGATCGAGAAGGACCAGCCCTGCCTGATCGACTGGGGCGCGATTTTGAACGGGTACTGCTCGGACCTGACGCGGACGTTCATGATCGGGCACGTGTCGCATCGGATCCGCGAGGTTTACAAGCTGGTTTACGAGTCGCAGCTGGCGGCGATCAATTTTTTGCGCCCGGGCGTGACGACGATGCAGGCCGACCGGGTCGCCCGGGACGTGATCGAAAAGGGCGGGTACGGGGCGGAGTTCGGGCACGGGCTGGGCCACGGGCTGGGGCGCGAGATTCACGAGCTCCCGTCGATGCGTAAGACGGGTGGCGAGGAAGAGTTGCGGCCGGGCATGGTGGTGACCGTCGAGCCGGGGATCTACATCCCGGGGGTTGGCGGCGTGCGGATCGAGGACGACGTGCTGATCACCCACAGCGGGTGCGAGGTGCTGTCCACTTTGGATAAGACCCTGGAGGGGAACCATATCGAGTAGACCGGCGGGCGATCGGTGCGGTTTTTGCGCGGGGTGTTACAACGGGGCGGGCGCGCGGGGCACCGGTTCGTGGACGTCCGCGGGTCGCCAAGGGGACTTTCAAGCCTGATCGAGGAAGAACTTTGAGCGAAAAGAAGCGCAAACTGAAGGCGCCGGCGAAGCCGAAGACGGGATCGAGCCCGGCGGCGACCGGCGGGCCCGCGGGGCCGATGAACGTCGGGTTTCTCAAGCAACTGGTCGACCTGATGTCGAGCAACGACCTGAACACGGTCGACTTGCGAGACAGCGGCCGGCGGATCATCCTCAAGCGCGGGGCGGTGGCCCCGGTGATGATGACGGGGCCGGCGGTACAGCAGACGGCACCCGCGCCGGTGCAGTACGCCCAGCCGGCCGCGACGCCGGCGGGCGGCAGTGCTCCCGCGGCGGCGAACGACGAGGCCGGGCTGGTCCCGATCAAGAGCCCGATGGTCGGCACGTTCTACGCGGCGGCGACGCCCGAGGCCAAGCCGTTCGTATCGGTCGGGTCGACGGTGGTGCGCGACGAGACGGACGTGTGCATCATCGAGGCGATGAAGGTGTTCAACAACATCAAGTCCGAGGTGAGCGGGACGATCGCCAAGGTGCTGGTAACCAACGGCCAGACGGTGGAGTTCGGGACGCCGCTGTACCTGGTCAAGCCGAGCTGAGCCGATGCCCACCCGACGTCACATACGGTACGCGGACCTGGACGAGCTGAACGCCGACGTGCGGCGGCTGCGCGAGCACGGGTACGAGCGGTGCGGGACGTGGTCGCTCGAGCAGGCGTGCTGGCATTTGAACCGGATCATGCGGTCGATGATGAAGCCGGGCGTGAAGTCGCCGAACACGCCGCAGCACGACGCAGCGCGGCCGATGCTGCTGCAGGTGATGGCGTCGGAGATGTTGCCGTCGGGGATCGAGGCGCCGGAGATGGTGCGACCGCCGGCCGAGGTGCCGGCGTCGACGGTCGACGAGTTCCTGGAGACAAACGAGGCGCTCAAGGCCTTCGCGGGTGAGTTCGCGACGCACCGGCTGTTCGGAAATTTGTCGAACGACGAGATCCTGAAGCTGCACCTGATCCACAGTGCGCACCACTTCTCGCACCTGGTGCCGAAGGGGTGACGGGCGCACCGGCAGGTGCGGGGGGCGGACCGCGGTGCGAAGCCGCGAGCGGCGTAAACGGGACGGACGACGACCGCACGTCCGGCGCCCGCGACTGACAACTGACAACGGACGACTGACCCCTCTCATGTTCTCAAAGATCCTCATTGCCAATCGCGGCGAGATCGCCCTCCGCATCATCCGGGCGTGCAAGGAGCTGGGCATCCAGACGGCGTGCGTGTACTCGACGGCCGACCGGGACGCCGCGTATTTGCAACTGGCGGACCAGGCGATCTGCATCGGGGAGGGGCCGCCCGCCGAGTCCTACCTGAACATCCCGCGGATCATCTCGGCGGCGGAGATCGCGGACGTGCAGGCGATCCACCCGGGGTACGGGTTCCTGGCGGAGAACGACCACTTCGCCGACGTCTGCCGGAGCTGCAAGATCGAGTTCATCGGCCCGCCGGTGAGCGCGATGGCGGCGGTCGGGGACAAGGTGGCGTGCAAGCGGCTTGCGAAGAAGGCGAAGGTGCCGACGGTGCCGGGGTCGGAGGGGGCGATCGACGACGAGCGCGAGGCGCTGAAGCTGTGCGCCGAGATCGGGTACCCGGTGATCATCAAGGCGGCGGCGGGCGGGGGCGGGCGCGGGATGCGCGTGGCGCACAACGACGTGTCGCTGCGGGCGGGGATCAAGCAGGCGCAGGCCGAGGCCGAGAACGCGTTCAAGGACTCGACGGTCTACATCGAGAAGTACGTGGAGTTCGGGCGGCACGTCGAGGTGCAGGTGATCGCCGACAGCCACGGGAACGCGGCCCACCTGTGGGAGCGCGACTGCACGATGCAGCGGCGGCACCAGAAGCTGGTGGAAGAATCGCCGTCGCCGGTGCTGAAGCAGTCGGTGCGCGAGGAATTGTGCGCGGCGGCGGTGCGGCTGGTGAAGGCGGCGGGGTACCAGAACGCCGGGACGGTCGAGTTTCTGGTCGACAAGCAGCAGAACTTCTACATCCTCGAGGTGAACGCGCGGATCCAGGTCGAGCACCCGGTGACCGAGCAGGTGACGGGGATCGACTTGATCAAGGAGCAGATCCGCGTGGCGTCGGGGCTGCCGCTGAGCTTCAAGCAGAAGGACGTGAAGCAGACGGGGCACTGCATCGAGTGCCGGATCAACGCGGAAGACCCGGCCCGGAACTTCGCGCCCTCGCCGGGCAAGATCGAGGAGCTGCGCGTGCCGGGCGGGATCGGCATCCGGTGGGACAGCCACGTGTACGCGGGATACCGGATCCCGCCGAACTACGATTCGATGATCGGCAAATTGATCGTGCACCGCCCGACGCGGGCGGAGGCGATCGCGACGATGAAGCGGGCGCTGAACGAGTTCCACATCGCGCCGATCAAGTCGACGATCCCGCTGCAGCTGCGGATCATGGAGGATGCGAACTTTGGGACGGGGGACGTGGACACGCAGTACGTGGAGCGGGTGCTGCTGGGGAAGTGAGCGAGAGGTCAGAGGTCAGAGGTCAGAGGTCAGAGGTCAGAAGTCAGACGTGGTGTTGTGCGAGACGATTTACCCCCCCTGTTGAACGAGCGACCGCGTGACCTGGGCCCGCGCCCGGTGGGGACGCCGTACGTCATCGGGGGGATCGTGATGATGGTCTCGGCGGGGATCAACATCGTCCACGCGTACCTGGCGCCGCGGGTAAACCCGGTTCCACAGGGGATGGGGTACTCGCCGGGGTTCTCGTTGACCGGGATGTTCTTTTACCTCGCGCTGGGCGTGGGCCTGCTGGCCGGGACGCCGATCGCACGCGTGGTGTCGCTGATCCTGATGGGGATCCTGGCGGCGATGATCGCGGGACACGCGTTCAACGACCGGGCGATGCCGCTGGCGGTGCGGCCGCAGGCGCAGTGGCCGGCGGTGGCCGAGACGAAGGCTGCGGCGGCGAGCGCGTCGGGGGTGCGACTGGTGGCCGCGGCGCCGGCGGTCGTGTGGCAGGCGTCGGAGATCATCCCGGCGCGGCAGCCGATGCTCCCGCACGGGCAGTGGCCGCTGTTCGCGGCGGCGGGCGGGCTGATCGTCGGGTGGGCGCTGATGCTGACACCGCCGCCGGTGGGGGTGAAGAGTTACGTCGGGGCGGGTCTGGTGCTGGGGGCGCACGGGCTGGCGCTGTGGGGGTTGTACTTCTAGGGACGGTCCGAAGCGCGCGCGCTACGCAACCCACGGAACAAGCTCCGTGGGCTTGCCGGTGTGCGCTCGTTGTCGACGTCTATTTCCGCGCGACCTCGATCAGGAGGACGCTGGCGCGCGGGAGGTGGACGCGGGTCTTGTCGGTGTCGACGACGACCCACTGGTCGGAGACGCTGGCGATCGCGCCGGTGACGGACGGGGTGTTTCGCGCGCTGCCGACGTAGTTGGTCGCCTGGCCGACGGCGTCGCCGCGGAGGAAGACGGTGCACTTTTCGCCGGGGGCGAGGCCGCCCTTGTCGGCGGCGGCGGGGTCCGCAGCGCGGGCGGGCCAAAGGGAAACGGCGGCGAGGGCGAAGGCGGCGAGCAGGACGGTCAGCAACGTGGGGGTGCGACGGGGCATGTCAGTCCTCCGGGAGGTGTGAAGTCGGGTTCGCGGGGCGCGGGGGAACAACGCGCGGGTCGGGCGCACTATCTGGGACGCGGGAGGGGAAGCAAAGTTCTCGTCCTGTGCTGGTCGCGCGAGATCTGGTGATCATGGCGCTGATTCCGTGGGCGGGGGACTCGGTCACTGAAGTGACCAAGCCTCGCGTTCGGCGCGCATCGAGCGCCGACCGCGGTCGCGCGTCAATCTACGTCGAACGCGCCCGCGTCTGGCGCGGCGCCCTTGAAGTAGCCCTTGGGACAGCCCGGCAGCGGCTTGCCGTCGAGGTACGTGGATAGGTCAGTTCCCGCGTCGACAGCTGGTCCGTTCAGCGCCGGGCGGAGGTCTTTCTCGAGGTCGACTTTCTCCACGTACTTCGAGTGCGCGTCCTTGGCGGCGTCCTTGGGATACGGCTTTCCGCCGCCGGCGACGACGTTGTAATCGGCGGTGAAGTTGACGGGCGCTTCGACCTTGCGGTTTCCGAAGAAGCCGTTCTTGGTGACGACCAGGTTGTTGACGAAGTGCCAGTTCGGCGCCCCGATGCCGTGGGGCTTGACGAAGCTGCTGTACTGCACGCCGGCGGAGCCGCCGACGATCGTGTTGTGGTAGACGTACCCGCGGGCGGGGGCGTCGTCGATGCTGAACCAGATGTTGAAGGGGCTGCCGCCGTCGAGGACGTTGTGGTGGATGAATACGGGGCCGATGCGCGGGACCTTGAAGCGGAGCCCGCCGTGGGTTTGGCGGAGGACGTTGCCGTAGACGTGGACGTCGATCGCGCCGCCGCCGATCTCGATGCCGGAGTCGCGCGTGCGCTCGATCAGGTTGTTGTAGATGGCGGACTCGCGGCCGTCGTCGGGACGGGCGAGCGGCTTGTCGAGGCTTTCGACGGCGTAGTCGCCGACGTTGATGCCGTCAAACGTCTCGTGGACGTGGTTGAAGCGGACCGTATTGCCCCGGCCGGCGCGGAAGAGGTTGACGCCGATGCGGTCGGAGTGGCCGACGGACTTGTGGAGTTGCCAGATCTCGTAGCGTTCCTTGGAGCCGTCGACGGGGGCCCAGTCTTCGAGTGCGCCGCGGGTGATGCGGTTGCGCTCGACGACGTTCTCGGACGCGCCGGCGGAGATGGATACGCCGGTGCGGTCCCAGGGGCCGATGGCGCAGTCGGCGACGACGCACCGGTGTGCGCCCTCACCGATGGAGACGCCGGTGAAGCCGTGGGCGATCGTCACTCCGCGGAGGGCGGCGCCGACGACGTCGCGGAAGGAGACGACGGCGACGTTGTCGGTGACCTGCGCGAGCGCGAGGCCGGCGGGGTCTTTCCCGTCGGGCGGGCGGAGGTAGACCGCCTTCTGGCCGGCGTGGTAGCCCCAGATGGCCGGGATGAACTTGAACCCGCCCTTGGGTGGGCCCTTGGCGAGAAGGGTTTTCCAGGCCCAGAGGCCCGAGTCGCCGGCCTCCTTGAAGTCGACCTCGGCGATGACCTTGCCGTCGAGAAAGAGCGTGCGCGGGCGGTCCTTCGCGGCGGCGCGGAACACGCCAGGCCCGATGTCGGCGGCGGGCTTCCAATCGGGCTTGTAGGGGACGGACGGGTCGAGGATGACGCCGGGGCCGCCTTGGAGGGTGACGGGCTTGTTGAGGGTGACGGTCTCGGCGTACGTGCCGGGGGCGAGGCGGAGGGTGTCGCCCGGGGTGGCGGCGGAGAGGGCCTTGGCGATGGCGCCGGGGGCGGGGGAGACCGGGATGTCGGCGGCGCGCGCGGTCGTCGCGCAGAGGCTCAGTGCGAGGCCGAGGATTAGCGGGCTTATCACGGACATCGGTCGCTCCTGCGAACGTCCCGGGGGCCGTCATCCTGAGCGAAGCGAAGGATCTAGCCTCGAACGGTCTGGGGCATTCGACGTTGGTAGTCGGGCATGGCGTACCCACTGCCAACGTCGAACGGGCCCCGACGCTCGAGGCCAGATCCTTCGGAGTACCTCAGGATGACGGTCCCCCCGGGCGGGGCGGGCCACTACCGACCCATCTTCTTCAGGTTCTCCAGTGACGCCTTGAGCTTGGCGAGGGGGTCGGCTTGTTCGTACTCGACGACGTACCACTCGATCCCGCCGACGGACTCGTAGGCGTCGAGATAGGTCTTCCAGTCGACCTTGCCTTCGCCGACCGGGGCGTCCTTGACGCCGTGCTCTTTGACGTGGCTGGACTTGGTGCGGCCGGGGTACTTCTTGATCATGGCGAGCGGGTCGCCGCCGCCGTCGAGCGTGTTGCCGGTGTCGATCTGGTGGATGACGTCGGGGCTGGTGGTGTCGAAGAACAGCTCCCAGCTGGTGCGGCCGGTGTCGTCCTTGAGCTTGAAGTCGCCGGCGTGGGCGTGGTAGCCGGTGTGCATGCCCTGTTCCTTGCACTTGGCGGCGATGTCGGCGAAGCGCTTGGCCATCTCCTGCCACTGCTCGATCGTCTTGGCGGGGAGGCTGGGTGCGATCAGGAACGTGTTGCCGAGCTCCTTGTGGAGGTCGATGGTGACCTTGAGCGCGTCGCCGGTGAGGGTCTGGAGCGGCGTGTGGGTGCCGCAGGTTTTGAGGCCGTTGTCGTCGAGGAGCTTGCGGAGGTCCTTGGGCTTGCGCTGGCGCTCCATGAGGCTGGCGAACTCGACGCCGGCGAAGCCGATCTTGCCGAGCTTTTCGATGGTGCCGTCGAAGTCGGTCTTGAGCTCGTTGCGGACCGAGTAGAGCTGGACGCCGATCTGCGGCTTGGGCTTGTTCGCCGGCGGCGCGTCGGCGGCGAAGAGGGAGGGGGCGGCGAGCGCGCCGGCGGTGATGGCGGCGGTCGAACGAAGGAAGTTCCGGCGGGTTGTCTGGTGCATGAATGACTCTCGCTTCACTTTGACTGGCAATGCTGGCACGGGCGCCTACTGCGGCCGGCCGTAGATCTCTTCGTCCGACGGGGGTGGCGGGAACTCGATCCCGGCGAACACCTCCGCCAGCGGCACGTCGACTTCGACCGACGCGAGCCGGGCGACGGCGTCCATTCCGGTATACGCCCCTGCGATGATCCAGACCCCGTCCGCCTGCCGGACGAACGTCTCGATCAGCGGCCGCTCCTGCGAGACCAGCACGTACTCGCGCAACGACGGGATCGACCGGTACAACGCGAACTTTTCGACCCGGTCGAACGACGCCGACGAAGGCGACAGCACCTCGACCACGAGCCGCGGGTTGGTGACGATTCGCCGGCCTGGGTCTTCGGGATGGTACTCCAGCGGCCCGCACACCACGCTACCGTCCGGGTACAGCACGCGGCGTGCGGGCGGTACGCCGATCTTCAGGTCCGGCGAGTACGCGCGGCACGGCTTTCCTTTGAGTCCCCCGTGGATCACGGCGAGCAGGTTCAGCGTGATCAGCGCGTGATCCGGCGACGACCCCGACATCGCGAGGATCTCGCCGTCGTGGTACTCGTGCTTATCCGGCTTCGCCTCTTCGAAGGCCAGGTACTCGGCCAGCGTGTACCGGCGGTGGGATGGGACTGGGAGTGCGGTCATCGGGCACACAGTATACCACCCGGCCCGCGACACGTGGTGGCGCGGCGCCAGCGCCCGTCGCATCATCGGGCCCGCGATCCTGGCGGCCGCCGGATATCGAATTGGCGTCGCCCGTCCGCGTTGCGGTAGACTTTGCCTCGTCCCGGGGCGGCGCGGCCGCTCCGACCCGCACATTTGGCGCGCCCGGGCGACGATTGCCGGCCGCGCCGGGAAGGAACACTCCGATGTACTCGCAACACGACGCCGGCCGCAGCGCGATGGGGCGCGCGGCCGTCATCCTCCGCATTACGGGCGCGATCTGCATCCTGATCTTCCTATACCGGATGATCGAAGTGGTCCGGTACGCGAACCTGATCCCGGGACCGAGGCTCGCCGGGTTCGTCTTCGGCATGGCGCTGACGACGATCGTGCCGGGCGTGCTGTACCTGGCGTTCGCCGGCGGGGTGCGGAACGGGAGCCGGGGGCTGACGATCACGTGCATGGTGATCGCGATCCTGCAGACGGTCGTCCTCGGGCTCGGACTGGTCGCCGTCCTGGGGCGCGGCGGGGTCAGCATCGACCCGATCGGGATGATCATCGCCATCGTGCTGGTCGTGTCGCTCGTGACCACGGCGGTGATGACGGGCGGGTGCATTCGGTACGCCGGGCGCGCCGCGCCGCGCGGGTTCGACGTGATGCAGAACCAGGGATATGGCCAGCCGGGGCAATACCCGCAGCAAGGTTACGGGCAGCCGGGGCAGTACCCGCAGCAACAGCCCCCTCAGCAGCAGTATCCGCAGCAGGGTGGCGGGCAGTGGCCGCCGCGGCAGGGGTAGGAGCGTCGAAGATGATTGCGGGCCAGAAGGATCAGGGGCGGCGCTGCGGGCGAAGCCCGGGCGCACTGCCCCGGTGTGAACGGACGTGCCAACCCGGTTGGACGCGCGCTTCGCGGGCCTGCGGGTGCGTGCGGGCGCGCGCTCGCGATGGCGTGTGCCTTCGGGACTACTCCTCGATCTGCAACTGGTGCCGCGCCATCTCGTGGTACGCCCCGCGCATCGCGAGCAGTTCGGCGTGCGTGCCGCGCTCGACGATCCGGCCCTCGCTCATCACGAAGATCTGGTCGCACTCGACGACCGTCGACAGGCGGTGCGAGACGAGGATGATCGTCCGGCTGCCCTTGAGGGAGTTGAGCGTGCGCGTGACCTGGCGCTCGTTGTTCGGATCGAGGGCGCTCGTGGGTTCGTCCAGGATCATGACCGGGGCTTCGGTCGCCAGGGCTCGGGCGATCGCGATGCGCTGGCGCTGGCCGCCGGAGAGGTTGGAGCCGGACTCGTTGATCTCGGTGTCGTAGCCCTGGGGGAGTTGGCGGATGAACTCGTCGGCCTCGGCCTGGCGGGCTGCGAGTTCGATTTGGGCGGGCGTGGCGTCGGGGCGGCCGTACGAGATGTTCTCGGCGACCGTCGCGGGCAGGATCGCGTTCTCCTGGAGGACCAGCGCGACGTGCTTGCGCAGGTCGGCGATCTTCACCGCGCGGACGTCGTGGCCGTCGATCAGGATCGCGCCCTCGGTCGCGTCGTAGAAGCGGGGCAGGAGCGAGAGGATCGTCGACTTGCCGACGCCGCTCGGGCCGACGAAGGCGACCATCTGGCCGGGGCGGATGGTGGCGGTCAGGTCGCGGATGACGGGCGTGCCGGGGCGGTACTCGAACCGCAGCGCGCGGAACTCGATGACGCGCGGGCGGACCGGCAGCGCCAAGGCGTCGGGCGCGTCGCGCACGGTCGGCACGCGGTCGAGCACCTCGAACGTCCGGGCGGCCCCGACCGACGCCTGCGCGAGCGACGCCCCCGCCGCCGACAGGACGGCCAGCGGCGCGTAGAACGCGGCCATGTAGCTGACGAAGATCAGCAGCTTGCCGATCGTGAAGCCCTGCTCGCCCAGCGCGTGCACGGACTGGTCGCGATAGACCAGGTACCCGCCGTACCCGATGATCAGCGCGAGGCCGAGGCCGAGGATGCCGCCGACGACGAGGGAGTAAAGGATCTCCTGGAAAAAGGCGCGGACGTACTTGCCGATGTTGCTACGGGCGGTGCCTTCGAACCGCTTGTACTCGCGCGCCTCCTGCCCGAACGCCTGCACCAGGCCCATGGTGGCCAGGGATCGCTGGATGACGGTCGTCAGGGCGGAGTCGAGCTCCTTGACCTCGAACCACTTGTCCTTGAGCACGCGGTTGAAGTGGCGGTGGGCCCACGCAAGCAGCGGGATGACGGCGAGCGCGATCAGGCCGAGCCGCCAGTCGATCGCGAGCATGGCGACCGCCATCGAGATCACGGTGACGACGCTGACCAGGATCGAGTTGACCAGGGCGTTGAACATCGCCTGGAACGCGTAGACGTCGGTACTCAGG
Organism: Tepidisphaeraceae bacterium; assembly: GCA_035459845.1. GTDB lineage: Bacteria > Planctomycetota > Phycisphaerae > Tepidisphaerales > Tepidisphaeraceae > DASPKW01. The sequence continues at coordinate 11,176 of DATHXE010000938.1, forward strand.
CGGTAGATCACGTCGCCCTGGGGCTGGGAGCGGTAGTACTCGAGGCTGAGCTGTTGGAGCTTGTCGAACAGGTCGCACCGGACGCGCATCAGGCCGCCGTAGCCGACACGGATGTTGAGCACGCCCCGGGCCATCGCGAGGCTCTCGCGGAGCAGGCGCAGGCCGAGCGTGAGCGCGGCGAGCGTGACGATCAGCCCGACGGCGGACCCGGCGGGCCCGAGCGAGAGGAAAAACGCACCCCACCCGCGCGCCTCCTTGCCGCCCAGCACGTTGTCGACCAGCGCCGCCAATGGCACGGGCTCGAGCACCTGCACGAGCGCACCCAGCGCGATCACGGCGACGACCAGCACGACCATCGGCCAGTCGGCGGCGAAGTAGGACATCGCCCGGCGGTAGAAGGGCCAGCCGCCGACCACGAGGGGTTTGGGCGGGGCGACGGGCGCGGGTTCCGCTGCCGCGGGCGACTCGGGGGTCGCGGTCTGTGGATCGATTTCCTCGGCGATGGGCATTGAGCGTGGTGGGTGCGCGTGAGGTGATTCGGGCTGCGCCCGACCCGGCCGTTGGAGCGGCCTCGCCGAAGTCTACTTCGCGACGGACGGGGTCGCGCCGAGCAGACCGCCGGGCACGTCGGCGGACGCGTCGGCTGCCGCCCGCTCGCGCTTCGGTTTGGCGGGCGAGGCGGGCGCTTCGCCTCCGCTTCCCTGCTGCTTGGGGAACACCGGGTAGAAGCCCGCCTTCTCGGCGACCTCGTCGATCAGCCCGAACACCGGCCGGCTGACCTGCCATTTATTCACCACATACATTGCCCACCACGTGAGCGGGATCAGCACGGCCGTCCGGCTGAACGGCCACATGTACATCATCAGCAGCCCGGCCAGCATGCAGCTGGCGAAGAACAGCACCATGCAGAACTTGCTCATCGCCAGCTCGACGCGGACGCGCGTCATCATCCCGACGCCGTGGTGGTGCTCGGTCGCGGTGCTCAGGCGGATCTTCACGTACCGGCTGCCGTAGATCTCCATGTCCCAGTCCGACCACCCCGAGTCGACGGCCATGCGCCAACCCGCCCGGCGGACCTCCTGCCCGATCCGTTCGAGCAGCGTGATCCGGTCGTACACCTTGCTCCAGTAGAGCAGGGTGCGGCGGTCCTGCGGGTCGAACGGCAGGTCGCCCGTCCGCCGGTAACCGGTCGCCTCTTCGTTGAGCACCTTCGCCTTCAGGCGGACGGAGTACCGCGCCCACCCGCGCGTCAGCGGCTGGCGGAAGTGCAGGTACGCGATCAGCGGGCGGGTCATGACATGCTGGTGCTTGGGCATCGGCTGCTGCATCGCCGCGATCACGCTGAGGACGGGCGGGACCAGGGCCATGAAGAACGCGACCCAGAGCAGCGGGGTGAACGCCAGCCCGAGCACAGCGACGAACGCGTAGAGCAGGTGCCACTCGATGCTCATCAGCATCGCGGCGACCAGGCTCGCGGGCCGGCGGTAGATCGTCTGGAACAGGCCGGTGCCGAACGTCCCGTGGTAGACGACGTCGCCGGTCATGCGCACGCCGATCTGATCGGTGCCGTAAATCTTCCCGCGCCAGTGGCTGGCGCCCAGGCTGTTGAAGTGGTCGGGGTGCTTGTACTTGAGCAGGGCCTCGGCGATGCCGTAGCCCTTCTGCTGCTTGAGGTACGCCTTGACCGTGTTGCGGCGGTAGTGCCAGACTTGCCCGGCCGGCGCGAACCCGATCGTGTAGCCGGCGTGCTGCAGGCGCCAGATGAAGTCGACGTCGTCGCCGGCCGACCGGAACTGGCTGTCGAAGCCGTTGATCTCCTTGGCGACGCGCGTGTAGTACGCCATGTTGCAGCCGGGCACGTGCTCGGCCTCGCGGTCGTTGATCATCACGTGCGTCGGCCCACCGGGGCTGAGCCCCACGCAGTCGGCGACCCAGCTGCCCTCGTCGGGAATCAAATTCGGCCCGCCCATGCCGGCGTGCGTCGACCGCACGAGCGCCAGGCACATGTAGTACAGCCAGTCCTCGTCGGCCTCGCAGTCGGAGTCGGTGTAGATGATCACCTCGCCGCGCGCCGCGTTCATGCCCACGTTCCGCGCGTACGACAGCCCCATGTTCTTCTGGCGGATGTTCCGCACCCAGGGGAATTTCTTGAGGATCTCCTGCGTGCCGTCGGTCGACCCGTCGTCGACGAAGACGACCTCGTACTCGGGGTACTTGAGCCGCTCCATCGACCGCAGGCAGCTCTCGACCGTGCTCGCGCCGTTGTACGAGCAGATGATCACGCTGCACATCGGCAGCTTCTCGTCGGCGAGCTGCGGAGCCCGGCGGAGCAGCGGCTGGAGCGCGTGATACGCCGGCTTGGTCAGCCGGTACCCCATCTCGTCCCGCTCGCGGGCGACGACGCCGAACGCCCAGTCTTCGATCTGGTACGCGTGAACGTACCAGTCGTCGGTGTAGCTGAAGATGAACGTCCCGACGCACCCCTCGTCGAACACCGCCTTGACGTGGTTGCCCAGGATCTCGGCCTGCCGCTCCTGGCTGTACTCGCGGAAGGTGTCGATCCCGTACTCGCCGAGCATCAGCGGCTTCTCGCCCGCGATGTTCTGGAGGCGGGCGAGGTAGTTGCGGAACTGCTTGTCCTCGTGCAGGTAGACGTTGAAGCAGACGAAGTCGGTCTTGCGCGGCTGGAGGTACTCGGTCGTCGGGAAGTTGGCGAAGGTGATCAGGCAATCCGGGGCCTCGGCCTTGGCGATCGTTACGAGATCGTCGACGAACTCCTCGACCCGCCCCTTGCCCATGAACCGCACGAGGTCCGGCGGGATCTCGTTGACGACCGAGATCGCGAACACCGCCGGGTGATTGCCGCAGGCGCGGGCCGCGCTGCGCACCGCCTCTTCCGCCTGCCGGGCGACGTCGGCATCCCCCACGAACGCCAGGTTCTTGGGCCACGCGACGTCCAGGAAGACCTTGAGCCCTTTCTCCTGGGCCAGGTCCAGGAACCACTGCGGGGGCGTGTGGTAGATGCGGATGCAGTTCGCCCCCATCTCGACGATCTGCTCGAAGTCCTTCCGCGTCATCTCCGGCGACGCCAGCGACTCCCCGTCGGCGTTGGGCGCGAACGGGCCGTACGTGAGGCCCTTCACGTAGAACTTTTCCGTGCCCAGGCGGAAGAATTTCCCGTCGCGGCGGACGCGGTTGGTGATCGGCTCGGCGCGCCGCTGCCGCCCGGTGTGGGCGACGGCCTGCGCGGCGCCCTCGGGCGCGGCAGTCGGAGCATCGGTCGTGGGTTGGGTGTCCAATACGGCAACGGCCATGGCGAATATTCCTCGTCCCGATCGCGCGGGACGACGTCTACAACAGCGGCGGGGTCTGATCAATGAAATCGCAGTCGTCGAACGGCCCGCGCTGGCCCGTCCGGACTACCACTCGCGGAGGCGTCGCTCAGGGCGAAACGCCCGCCGACGCGCTCCCAAGGCGAGCAGAAAGGTATCATAAGCCGGGCGCGGCCGTAGACCTACAAAATTTGCCCGCCCGGGCGTCCCAGTGGGCCGTTAGAAAGGCTTTTCGGCGCGAGGTTAGGCAATCGGTAGCGGTCGGTTTCGACAGGTTGGTCCGGTAACTCACGCCGCGTCCGGACCGGCGATTCGAGCGCCCCGATCCATGCCCCGAGTGCGGCCGGCCTGCCGCGGCGCATCGCCCGGCGGGCGACGCCGCGTTAGAATCCCCGCCCGAGTTCCCTGCCGCTACTCATTCGCACATCAACACGACCTCCCCATGAGCAACCCCTCCGCCGACCAGGTGATCGAGACCCTCCAGACCGCCGCCGAGGAGAACGGGCTGTCCCACCTCCGCCAGGGGCAGACGATCGTCCTGCCCGAGGAGGGCGAACTCTGGATGACCGGCGACCTCCACGACCACCGCCGAAATCTCGACAAGTTGATCAAGGCCGCGGACCTGCGGACCCACCCGAACCGCCACCTCGTGCTCCACGAGGTCATCCACGGCGACCACTACGACGCCAGCGGCGCCGAGGAGTCTTGGGTCACGCTGTACAAGGTCGCCGACCTCAAGTGCGACTTCCCCGAGCAGGTCCACTTCCTCCTGGCCAACCACGACCTGGCGCAAGTGCACGGCAAGGGCATCATGAAGGCC
>DATHXE010000939.1:0-15145 GCA_035459845.1 Tepidisphaeraceae bacterium
TCCAGCGTCACCTGCCGCTCGAGCAGCAGCGCCCGCGTGCCGAACGCGCTCCCGGAGTCGAGGAACTCGACCTCGTACGCCACCGTCGGCGCGAACCACGTGCTCCGGATGACGCCAACCTGTCCGCGGCTCAGGGCCAATTCGGGAATGTCCTGGTTCAGTCGAACCACGTCGTCGATGTGTGGATGCCTCATGGGGCTACCCGTTCCTGTTGAGAGGCACGGACCTTGCCCACCTTTCCTCATCCGCCGCCTCGGGCCGGTCGATCGGAACACGCGCCCGGCAACGCTCCGCGCTTTACCGGACGACACCCTCGGACAACCAACTCTATACCCCTGCCCAAATTCAAAGCAATCAGGAATTGCTGCATAAGTTGCCCCGTTTAACAGCCTCGGCCGTTCGAATCGGCGTAACACCCCGCTTATAATGGCCCCCGTGATCGGCCCGATCGGCGACTTCCAATCACGTCTGCTCGCGTGGTACAACCGTGCCCGCCGCGACCTCCCGTGGCGCGTAACTTCTTCCCAAAACTCGATTTCGCTCCCCGACCCGTACCACGTCCTGCTGAGCGAGACCATGCTCCAGCAGACCCAGGTCGCCACGGTCATTCCCTACTTCCGCCGCTTCATCCAGAGCTTCCCCCGCATTCAGGATCTGGCCGGGGCGGATTTGCAGAATGTTCTCCGTCTGTGGCAGGGATTGGGTTACTACTCTCGCGCGCGAAACCTTCATCGCTGTGCCCAAACAATCAGCACCGAGCATGGCGGCACCGTTCCGAGTGACGTCGACATGCTCCTGACCCTCCCGGGTGTCGGGCGGTACACGGCCGGGGCGATCGCCTCGCTCGCGTTCGATCGGAGTGCCCCGATTCTTGATGGGAACGTCACCCGCGTTCTCTGCCGACTCGACCAGATCGAAACCGACCCGCGCACGAAGGACGTCCAAGCCCTCCTCTGGCGTCGCGCGGCGGACATCCTTCCGGAAAAATGCGTCGGCGACTTCAATTCCGCGCTGATGGAACTGGGCGCGACGGTGTGTACGCCGCGGAATCCGCAGTGTCTGATCTGCCCCGTGCGCGACCACTGCCAAGCCCAGGCGGCCGGCGTGCAGGAGCGGATCCCTGTGCCGAAGAAGGTCAAGCCTACGCCGCTGCTCCACCGCGTCGTGCTGTGCGTGAAGGACGCCGCCGACCGCTACCTGATCGAGCAGCGCCCCGCCGACGGGCGCTGGGCCGGCATGTGGCAGTTCAAGACGCTCGACCTGGCCGGTACGCGCCCTACCGTCGGCAAAGTCGCCAAACTCGCGGGCCTGCAAATCACCCGGCCCAGGCCGATCGGCGCGATCACACACGCGCTGACCCACCGCCGCTATCAGTTCGACGTGTTTTCGTGCCGGATCGTAAGCCCGGTCGCGGCAGGGGGGACGTGGGCGAACCTGGGCGAGCTCGATCGTTATCCCCTGCCCAAACCTCACGTTGACGTCGCGCGGATGCTGGGCAAATAGCACGGGCGTTTCGCCTGCCGTGGGTTCGTTTCGTATATCAGTGGCGATGAGCCCGCAACGCCTGTTCACCGATCGTGAAGGGGACGCCGACGCGCCCGCCCGCCCGCGGACGATGACCGTTCTCGGCCTGCTCGCCCTGACGGCCCTGACCTTCAGTTACCTCGGGTCGTACGCGGTCTACAACGCGCTGGTCGTCGCCAATCTCGCCGACGGCTGGCACGGCACCGACCCGCGCCCGCGCTGGCTGCTCACGTCGTTCTGCGTGCTGATGCTCGTCTTCATGGCGGTGGGCGAGGTCTTCCGGCGCCTCTCGAAAAGCGACTTCCGCGCGATCGACGAAATGGCGGACGCGGAGGACCGCCAGGTCGACCCGCTCGAGCCGATCCGGTGAGCGAGGCGCGGGTGCAACCTTCCGGTATCCTGTGGATGACTAAGATGGGGTATAGGAGTCCACATGGTGAAGCTGCGCACCCGTACCGGTCGGCTGGTCCTGTCGCTGTCCCTCGCGCTCGGCGCATCCGGCGTGACGCCCGCCTGGGGTGAGGAGCCGGCCAAGCCGGACGCGCCTCAGACCGACGCCCCCGCCGCCACGCCCGACCCGGAAAAGGACGGCCAGAAGCCCGCCGGCGCCAAGCCGGACGTCAAGCCCGAGCCGCCCAAGCCCAAGCCGCGCGTCAAGGTCCAGAAGATCGACGGGAAAGAGCTCCTCAAGGTCGACGGCGCCGATGCGCCCGACCACGGCGCCGCCGTCGAGAAGAAGAAGCTCGTCGCCAAGGTCTCGGACGACGCGAAGGCCGAGCTCGCGAAGATCTCCGCCGCCTACAAGGCACTGACGGCGCTCGAGGTCGCCGGGACGCTGTCGGCCGACATCAAGGTCGGCGGGCAGGCGCAGCAGGAGCGCGCCCAGATCACGGGCTCGTTCGCCGCCCCCAACAAGTTCCGCCACGAGGTGAAGGACGACGTCGTCGTCGGGTCGACCGGCACGCAGGCGTACGCCTACCGCCCGGCCAAGAACGACTACAAGACCGCCGACGCCCCGAAGGATCGCGTCGCCTCCGACAAGTTCCCCAGCCCGATGAAGGACCTGCTGCAGATGCAGAACCCGGCGCTGCTGTGCGCGCTGCTGGACGATGCGGGCAAGTTCCTCGAGGAGGACGTGGCCGAGGTGTCGAAAATCGCCGACCTGAAGATCGACGGCAAGGCGTTCACGCAACTCACCTTCAAGGCCCCCAAGGAGAGTTACACGGTCTCGATCGACCCGGCCACGCACCTGATCCGCCGCGTCGTGCTCGACATGAAGCAGCACATCAAGGAGGCCGGGCGCGAGGACGTTGAGCAGTTCGTGCTGACGTTCGATTACACGTCGGTTCAGGCGAACGGGACTCCGAAGGCCGAGGCGTTCGCGTGGGCCGTCCCGGGCGGGGCGAAGGACCAGGGCGCCGCCGAGACCGAGGGCGGCGAGGCGACGGCGCTGGCCGGCAAGGCCGCCCCCGACTTCACGCTGAACGGCCTCGACGGCAAGCCGGTCGCCCTGAAGGACCAGCGCGGCAGCGTGGTGATCCTCGACTTCTGGGCGACGTGGTGCGGCCCGTGCCTCCAGTCGCTCCCGCAGCTAAACAAGCTGCACGCCGAGTTGACCAAGGCCGGCAAGCCGGTCAAGACGTACGCCATCGACCTGGAGGAGTCGAAGGAGAAGGTGCAGCCCGTCGCCGCCAAAGTCTGCCCCGACCTGCACGTCCTGCTCGACGCGGATTCGTCGGTCTCCGAAAAGTACGGCGTCAGCGGGATCCCGCAGACGGTCGTCATCGGCAAGGACGGGAAGGTCAAGAAAGTCTTCGTCGGCGGCGGGCAGGAAGCCAAGATCCGCGCGGCGGTCGAGAAGGCGCTGAAGGAGTAACGCCTGCCGCTTGCGGCTTAGCGACTACTCGAACATCGAACATCGAACATCGAACATCGAACATCGAACATCGAACATCGAACATCGAACATCGAACATCGAACATCGAACATCGAACAGGCGCGCTGCGGTTCGATGTTGGGTGGTCGATATTCGGCGAACGTGGTGATTCAGCGGTCCCCCGAGTACCGCCGGATCCCCGTCACGTACAGCACGATGAAGTAAACGAGGAACCCGATCACGGCGAAGATCAGGCCGTTGCGCCCCGCGAGCAGGATCGAGATGAGCACGACCGGGGCAATGGCGACGACCCCGAGGAATATGGCCGCCTTGAGCCAGCCGGGGATTTTATCGAAAAGCGTCATGGGTCTGCGATGGTATGCGCGGGGCGGTAGGGGGAGCAACGGGGTGCGACGATCTGTTCCGAATACCCGGAGGAGGCGGTCAGTGATCGCTCCAGGCGCCGTGCGACCGATAACGGTCGGCGCGTAGGTTTTCTTACCCAAGTGGCGGGCCGGTCGGGACGATGAGACGGGTGATAGCATGTCGCGCGGGCGGCCGGTGCCGAGCTGACCGGCGGGGGCCCGTGCGAGACAAAGTGTCCAAGGGCCGTTTGGCACGTCGCGCGCGGCGATCGCCGTGGGTCGCACGCCCGTTCCCTCCCCTGGGACGGGTCGCGGGATTCGCTCCCCCAATGAACGAACAACTCCTGACCAAGATCCGGCAGTGCCCGACGCTGCCGTCGCTCCCGGCGATCGCGATCGAGGTGCTCAACCTCGCCCAGCGCGACGAGGTCGACATCGCCGAGATCGCCCGCACCATCTCCCGCGACCCGGCCCTGTCCGGCAAGATCCTCCGCACCGTCAACTCGTCGTTCTACGGCCGGTCGCAGAGCGTCTCGAACCTGAGCCAGGCGCTGGTCATCCTGGGCCTGCAGTCGGTCAAGACGCTCGTGCTGGGGTTCTCGCTGGTCACCAGCCTGCGGACGACCAAGGCCAAGGGGTTCAAGCACGTCGACTACTGGCGGCGGAGCGTCTACGCCGCCACCGCGGCCCGTATTCTGGCCGTGCGCACGCAGCTCGTGCAGCAGGAGGAGTGCTTCCTCGCGGGGCTGCTCAAGGACATCGGGATGCTCGTGCTCGACCTCGTACTGGGCGACGCGTACGGGGAAATCCACGAGAAGTCGCCGACGCACGTGGAACTGGTCGATGCCGAGCGGACGACGCTCGGGCTGACGCACGCGGACGTGTCCGGGCTGCTCGCGGGGCTCTGGAAACTGCCCCCGCTGCTGGCCACGCCCATGCAGGCCCACCACGCGCCCGAGACGGTCGAGGACCCCGCCCTGCGGAAGATGGCCGAGGTCGTGCACATGGCCGGGCGGTGCGCCGACGTGTTCGTCGAGGCCAACCCGGCCGAGGCGATCACGCGGGTGCGAAAGTTCTGCGCCGAGCGGTTCCGGATGTCGGAGACGGATTGCGACGCGATGATGGCGGAGGTCGGCAACAAGACCAAGGAGGTCGCCCCGCTGTTCGAGATCAAGCTGGGCGCGACGACCGACTACGACGAGATCCTGAAGAAGGCGAACGAGGCGCTGGTCGAGCTCACGCTCCGCACCCAGCAGCAGGCGATGAGCCTGGTCGAGCAGAAGCACACGCTGGAAATCCAGAACGAGCAGCTCAAGGTTCAGGCGACGACCGACGGCCTGACCGGGCTGGCCAACCGGGCGACGTTCGACCTGTTCCTGGCGGAGCACTTCGCGGCGGCGCGGCGCGACGGCAAGCCGCTGGCCCTGCTCATGCTCGACATCGACAAGTTCAAGTCCGTCAACGATACGCACGGCCACCAGACCGGCGACCAGGTCATCCGGTACGTCGGGCGACTGCTGCGCACCGCCGGGCGCGCCGACGATCTGGCCGCGCGGTACGGCGGCGAGGAGATGGCGCTGATCCTGCCCGGGACGAACAAGCAGCGGGCGGCGGCGATCGCCGAGAGCATCCGCCGGGCGGTGTGCGCCCGACCCGTGCCGGTCGAGAAGGGGAGCCTGCCGGTGACGATCAGCATCGGGGTCGCCAGCTTCGAGGCCGGCTCGCCTCTCGCCCAGCCCGCGCACCTGCTCAAGGCGGCGGACCTGGCGGTCTACGCCGCCAAGCACGGCGGGCGCAACTGCGTGAAGGTGTTCTCGCTCCCGCCCGCGAAGGCGCCGGCGGCTTAAGGGGCTCGGGAGTTACTTCACGTCCGCGCGCTCCTGCTCCTTAAGGCGGAACGTCCACTCCCCGAACCGGTCCTTGAAGAACCCGCACGTCGAGACGATGTGCTCGGCCTTGGGATTCTTCGACGTCGCGCCCGTGTAGATCGTCTCGCGCTTCATTACGAAGTCGGCCCGGACCGGGTACACCATGGTCTTGGTGTTCGCCGGCACGCCGTCGGACCGCCACGTGCCCTCGTACGGCTCGCCCCACTTGATCGTCTTGTATTCGAGCGTGTACGAGTAGTGCGGCTTGCCGTCGGGGCCGACCGAACTCGTGCCGTAGTGTTTCTGAAGGGCGTCCTTGACGACCGCCTCGGGAGGGGTCTGCTCCTTCTTCTCCTCGGCCGCGGGTGCGGCGAGCGACGTGAGGCAGGCGATGGCGATTACGAGCGCGGACAGCGGGTGGCGCATGGGCAATGTCCTCTGGGGTCAGCGATGGCCCACGATCACTGGCGGGCTCAGCCGTATTATACAGAGGGGAAATTCGAAAGTTGCGAAGGGCGGCAATCAGGCGGGCTCGCCGGCGAGTACCGACTTGAGGAGGGCGAAGTCGACGGGCTTGACCAGGCACTGGTCGACCTGGTGGGCGGAGTAGCGGGCGAGGTCGCCGTCGAGTCCGAAGCCGGTCAGGGCGATCGTCACGCACCCGCAGCGGCGCTTGAACTCGGCCATGAGCTCGGCCCCGTCGCCGTCGGGTAGGCCGACGTCGCACAGGAGCATGTCGAACTGCCAGCCGGCGGCGTCGGCGGCGGCGCGCGCGGCCTTGCACGACTCGGCGGACGTCACTTGGTGGCCGAGGCGCGCGACCAGGCGCGCCAGCATCAATAGCGTGTCCGCGTGGTCGTCCACGACCAGAATGTTCAGCGTCCTGCCCATGTCCTCCCTGGACCGTTGGTAAGATAGACGACAGACCCGGTGTTGATGTCCCCGGGGGTCTGCCGCGGAGTATACAGGACACGGAAATGCGTCGCGGCGCGGGAAGAAAAACCTTAGTTGACAATCGCCCCTGCGATTGCGTGATCCGCTTAACACATTGACAAGTGGGTCCTCGCCCGGGAACGTCGCGGCTTAGGCGGCGATCGAACGGACATCGGAAGGAGCGCGCGGATGCGGCCGATCGTGCAGATCTCTCTGGACGTGGTGGACGTGGCGGAGGCGGTGTCGACGGCGCAAATGGCGCTGCGGGCGGGCGTCGACTGGCTCGAGGCGGGGACGCCGCTGATCATCGCCGAAGGGATGCACGGCGTGCGGGCGCTGCGCGAGCGATTCCCGGATACGCCGATCGTGGCGGATTTGAAGACGATGGACGGCGGATACCTGGAGGCCGAGCTAATGGCCAAGGCCGGGGCGACGCACGTTGTCGTGATGGCCCGCGCGCACGAGGAGACGATCAAGGTCGTCGTGAAGGCCGGCCGGGATCTGGGCGTGAAGGTGATGGGCGACAACCTCGGCTGCCCGGACATGGTCGACGGGGCGAAGTACCTCGAAGACCTCGGGTGCGATTTCGTGATCCACCACATCGGGTACGACGAGCGGCGCGGGATCGCGGCGCGCGGCGAGCGCATGCCCAGCCCGTTGGACCAACTCCGCGAGGTCGTGGCGGTGGTAAAGGTGCCGGTGCAGGCGGTGGGCGGGCTGACGCTGGAACAGGCGGTGCGGACGCCGGAGTATGGGGCGCCGCTGGTTGTGCTCGGCGCGCCCCTGACGATCGACGCGGACGCGTTTAAGACGGCGTCGGGGGACGTGGAGGGGTCGCTGCGGTTGATCTGCGAGAAGGTGCACGGGTACGGGGATGTTGTGGTCGGGAAGAGATAGGAGGGGGGAGACAAGGGGACAAGGAGACAAGGGGATGAAACGGAGGAACGAGTGCGGTTGAAGGACAAGGTCGTCATCGTCACGGGGAGCACGACGGGGATCGGGGAGGCGATCGCGCGGCGGTGCGTGGCGGAGGGCGCGCGCGTGCTCGTGCACGGGCTGGAGCGCGAGCTCGGGGAGGCGGTCGTGCGCGAGTTGGGGAACGCGGCCAGACTGCACGTGAGCGATTTGTCACAGGCGGCGGCGGCGGCGGACCTGATCCGCGCGGGGCTCGACGCGTTCGGCGGGCGGATCGACGGGCTGGTCAACAACGCCGCGTGGATCCCGCGCGCCGACCTTGCCAAGACGGACGCGCCGCTCTTCGACCGCACGATGGCGGTCAACGTCCGCGCGCCGCTGCTGCTGATCAAGGCGGCGCTGGCGGCGCTCGCGGCGGCGCGCGGCAGCGTCGTCAACATCGGGTCGATCAACGCCTACTGCGGCGAGCCGAACCTCCTGCCGTACAGCCTGTCCAAGGGCGCGCTCATGACCCTCACGCGCAACCTCGGCGACGCGCTGCACCGCGACCACGGCGTGCGGGTGAACCAGATCAACCCCGGCTGGATCGGCACCGCCAACGAGCACCGCGTGCAGACCGCGATGGGCAAGCCGGCCGACTGGGTGACGCGCCTGCCCAAGGAGTTCGCCCCGTCGGGCGGCATCATCGCTCCCGAGGTCATCGCCGGGGCGGTCGTCTACTGGCTGAGCGACGAGAGTCGCCCGGTCAGCGGGACGGTGATGGAGATGGAGCAGTACCCGGTGATCGGGCGGAACCCGCCGAAGGAGCCGTAGGGGGAATGACGAAGGACGAAACTCGATGCTCGAATGAATGACGAGTTCCGAAGGTCGAATGGCGAAACGCGAGGCGCGCGGTGGGCGCCGTTTCGACATTCGTCATTCGAGGTTCGTCATTGATTCGTTATTCGAGTTTCGTTCTTCGACACTCCGCGCGTGCTTACTCCAGCTCCGCCGGCCTGATCGTCCGCGCGTCCGTCGGCAGCTTGTCCTGGTTCAAATCCGCCCACATGGCGGCGTGGGCGTCGAGAGGGCTCTTGATGTTGTAGGCCTGGTACGCCAGCATTTCGCCGATGCGGACGACCAGGTCGACCAGGCGCTCGCCGGCGGCCCAGTGGTCGCCTACGCAGACGTGCGACGGGTCGATGTTGGGGTGGTAGACGGGCGTGAGCATCTTGCAACTCGGGGCTGAGCGGGGGTAGTCGGCGGTGAGCTGGATCTCGACCTGGTGTACGTCGCGCGGGGCGGGGTGGTCGGGGTCGGCGGTGGGGCCGAGGCTGTGGATGCGGTACTCGACGCGGTAGCGGTCGGGCGGGTCGCCGTCGGCGGCGAGGAGACGGATCTTGTCCGAGTGGCTGAAGGCGTCGGCCATGTGCTGGGCGTCGGCGAGGAGCCGGCGGGTGCGCATGGGGACGCGCGCGTGGGGCTGGGGCGAGGGCGGAGAGGTGGGGGCGTGGGGGGATGAGGGAGTGGGGCGAGGAGAGTGTTGAGTCCTGAGTGCTGAGTCCTGAGTTGGGGCGGGCACCGGGGTTGGCGCGGCGACCACGGTGCTGGCGGCGGGGACGGTCAGGGCGGCACCGCACGTCTTACAGCGGGCGGTGCGGCCGGCGAACTCGTCGGGGACCTTGAACGGCTTGGTGCAGGTGGGGCAGGTGAAGTGGATCATCTCGGGGCGCCGAGCGCGCGTCGGCGGGGCCATTGTGGGCAGGTCGCGCGACAGGTCAACCCGTCTGAGCGGCCTGCGGCGCGTCGTCCGCTGCATCGTCCGCAGGGGAGTCGTCCGAGGTATGGCCGGGAGCTTCATCCGGGGCGGGCTTCCACGCGTGCCAGTACTTTTCGAACCGCCTGAGCAGCGCGCCGGGCTTTTCGGCGAAGAGTTTTTCCCCCAGTGCCTTCGCGCGTCCCTGCAGGTCGACGCGCTTCCGGTCGATGACCTCGATCATCGGCCCGAGCCGGTCGGCGGGCTCGCCGCGGACGTCGGCATCCGCCCGGAGCGTCACGCGGAGCACGGCCAGGTCGTGTTCGTCGCCCAGCAGGTCGGCCAAATCGTGGAACGCGCCGGCGAGCGGCTTGAACAGCTCGGGCCAGACGTTTTCCAGCACCTCGCAGTGGTGCCAGAGGTCCTTGGCCCGCTTGCGCCACTCGTGAAACATCTCGGCCCCGTGGCCGTCGAGTTCGCCGACGACCAGGACGGACATCGTGTCCCGGCCGTCCCGGTAGACGCGCTTGAGGCCCGGGCGGAGCACGTCCCAGCCGTCGCCGTCGATCGCCCAGCCGGCCGCCCGCTCGCGGAGGTCGGCGAGCGCGGTTAGGCCGGATTCGAGGCCACCCGGCGTCTCGAGCACGCGCTTGGCGACCGCCCGCCGGCGGGCCATCAGGCGCTTATGCGCGGGCGCGTAGAGGTCCCCCGGGAGATCCTTACGCAGGCCCTCGAGCGTCTCGACGATGACGGCGGCGTCGCGGGCGTCGGCCAGGGCCCGGCCGGTGTCGCGGAGGATCTGATTGGCGTGGGCGAAGTCGGCCGGGTCGAGTGCGCCGTGCAGCAGCCGGACGACCGCCCGGGCGCGTTTGAGACGCTTGCGGGCGGCGTGGACGGCCTTGTCTCGGTCGGCCGGGCGCTCGGCGCCACCGGCGTCGCGCAGCTCACCCAGGGCGGCGTCGAGCTGTTCGTCGACGATCCGCCGGACGCCCGTCGGCGTCGCCTCGTCATGTTCCAGCGCCAGTCCCACGCTAACCTCCGTCTCGGGATTCGTTTACCGACCCAAGCGTACGTGCGCCGGTCGCGACCGGCCAGCACCTTTGCGCAACGATAATACCCCGCGTGCCGGCTCTAGCTTTCAATCGGGTCAGTCCGATAATCCGACAGACGCATGTCGAACGTACTGGACCAATCCGAGGTGGACGCGCTGCTGGCCGCCGTAGACGCGGGGGCCGTGGGCGGGGGCGTCCCGGGCGGGAGCGGCGGCGGGGGTGGGGACGGCACGCCGACCGGGCAGGTCTTCTCGCGCAGCGGGAAGGTCACCGGCGCGGTCGACGTCCACGTGTACGACTTCAAGCGGCCCGAGCGCGTCTCGAAGGACCAGATGCGGGCGCTCGAGGCGCTGCACGAGGGCTTCGGGCGGAACTTCGGCGCGGCGCTGTCGGGCTACCTCCGGACGATCATCGAGGTCTCAGTCGCGAACATCGAGCAGCTGACCTACTCGGAGTTCATCCACTCGCTGCCGAACCCGACGTGCTTCAATTTGCTCAAGGCCGAGCAGCTCGAAGGGCAGCTTTGTCTGGAGATCTCGCCGCTGATCATCTACCCGATCATCGACCGGCTCCTGGGCGGGAGCAACGCCGACCTGTTCATCCCGCAGCGGCCGCTGACGCAGATCGAGCAGCGGCTGGTGCAGCGGATCACGGACCGGGCGACGCACCACCTGAGCGAGGCGTGGACGAATCTGACGCCGGTCACGTTCAAGGTGGACGACTTCGAGTCCAACCCGCAGCTCGTGCAGATCGTCCCGCCGAACGAGACGGTGGTGGTGGTCGGGTTCGAGCTGAAGATGGGGAACCGGGCGGGGACGATGTCGCTGTGTATCCCGTACAACGTGATCGAGCCGATCATGAACCTGCTGGCGGCCCAGAACTGGTTCAGCTACCAGAAGAAGGTGGGCCAGGACGACCAGCAGCGGAAGCTGACGACGAGCCTGCACAACGCGCCGGTCGAGGTACGGGCGTTTTTGGCGCAGACGACGATCAGCATCAACGATCTGTTGAACCTGCAACTCGGCGACATCATCACGACCGAGAAGGACCAGAGCCACGAGGTCCTGATCCAGGTCGAGGGGAAGAACAAGTTCCTCGGCAAGGTCGGCCAGTTCAAGGGGAGCCGGGCCGTGCAGGTGACGCGCAAGTGCCAGCAGGTCGAGGCGGCGGCGGAGCGGAAGTAGCAGGGAGTTAGCCGCGGAGCGGCGACAAAAAGTAGCCCGGGGCGCGAGCCCCGGGTGCGTAGAGTGGCGGGAAGATTAGCCCCGGAGGGGCGACAGACCGAATGTCGGAAGGCGCCGGTGGCGCGCGATCCGACGTTCCATCTGTCGCCCCTCCGGGGCTCTTTCTATTGCGTTACGCGTTAACCCAGGGCTTTCGCCCTGGGCTACTTTTTGTCGCCCCTTCGGGGCTATCTTCATTGACGAGCGCTGCCGATTGGCAACTCCAAATGTACCACCGTCGGCCCGCGCGGCGAGTCGTGGTGCATCACGCCCAGGACGTCGAACCCCGATTTGATCAGCATCCGCAGCGCCGGCACGCGGTCGTGTCGGACGCCTACCCGCACCGAGGCGCATCGCGCTTGCCGGGCGGTCTCGATGAGGCGCGCCATGAGCGCCGACCCGACGCCCCGGAGTGGGTTCGCCGAATCGACGCCGAGCAGCCGAATCGCATACGGCGTCGCGCCGGACAACGGCAGTTCGGGCAGTCCGGGCCGCGCGACGGCGAACCCCACCGGCTTTCCCGAGATGTACGCGAGCAGGGCGAGGCTGCCCGGGTGAGCCATTTCCGCGTCGACCTGCTCCTCGGTCGCGGGGTCGCCCGCCGCCGTGCACAATGCCGCGATCTGCCCGTGGAAGATGGGGCTGACGGATTCGACATGAAGGTCGCTGGCGGGCGTCGACGGCGCCGGGCGCTCGGGGTCGGGCCGGGTGAGGTCCTTCCGAAACTTGATCGCGATCTCGTTCTCCGGCTTCAGGTCGACGCCGACCGGCACGAACCCGGTCGACAGTCCGAACAAGAGCATCTCGCGGAACTTGTTGAAGGTGGAGAAGGCGACGGCCCGATAGCCGCGCCCGCGGAGCAGGCCGTGCTGGTAGTCCTGCATCCGGCGGGCGACGCCGAACGTGCGGTAGTCGGGCAGGACGCCGCCGGTCCACGAGTAGAACAGGCCGGGGTTCTCGCGGTAGCCGACCTTGTACCCGACCGGGTTGCCCTCGAGGTGGGCGATGAGCGCGATCAGGTCCGGCTTGCCCTCGGCCTGTTCGGCGAACGGGCTCGAGTGCCGGTGGCCGTACGCCCCGAAGATCGTGTCGCGGAGGACCTGGATGAGCGGGAACTCGGGTTCGCCGACCTCAGTGATTTCGATGGAGGCGTAGGACATGGGGTCAGAAGTCAGAAGCTGTGCGTCACAACCGAGCAGTGTTCACGTTTAGCCGCGGGCCCGCAGGGGAGCGCGGTTGTAATGCGATGCGTGCGGGTCAATCGACCCCGTCACCATAGCGCAGATACCGGACGAGGTTGATCCACTCGGCGATCGAGGCGTAGCCGACCATGATCGGCAGGGCGAGCGTCGGCAGGAGCAGGATTGGGCGCTCGGTAGCGCTGGGGTGCCGAAGGCGGACGACGGCGAGCCAGCCCATCCCGGTCGCGACGGCGGTCCACGTGAGGGCCGCCAGCGCGAGGCCGACGATCTTCCCGGACGACCGGCGGCGGGCGTCGTGTCGGCCGGCGCTGGCGTAGTCGAGGGGGCGGAGGGGCGGGGGCGTCACGGACGTATTGTAGCGAATGGGCCCGGCGCTAGGCGCGGTCGTCGCGGCATGCGCGGAACAGGCGGAAGGACGTGAGCCAGTACAGGCCGGCCGAGTAGATCAGGAAGATCAGGCAGGCGAACATGAACACCACCCCGACGCCCACATCGCCGAGGAGCCGCTCGGAAAAGATGACGACGAGCAGGTGGGCGGTCGCCAGCGACATGACCGTCCAGAAGACGGCGGCGATCGCGCAGGCGATCAGGCGGAAGATCGGCCGGCGGCGAACGGGTCGCGGGGTGGCGTAGTCGAGTGGGCGGACGCGCGGGGGGTCGGTCGGCACGATGGGATTGTAGGGGTGGCGAGCAAAGGGACCGCGGATTGCCGTGCCGCGCCCCGCCCTTCCCTGTGGGCGGCGCTGCGCTTGCCCTACGGGTCGCGGCTAAACGGGGGAGGCGTCAGTCGATCAGATTCTTCTCGAACACGACGAGGTTATCCGCGTGCGTCGAATCCCAGCGGACGCCGACGATGTCGTAGCCCAGGGCCAGGGCGAAGTGGAGGAATTCGCGCTGGTGGTTCATGCACTCGCACCGGACGTACTCGTACCCGTGGTCCTTGGCCCACGCCTGCTGGGCCTCCTGGAGCTGTCGGCCCACGCCGTGCCGCCGCGCGTCGGCCAGCACGCCGCCCAGCCAGTGGTAGAACATGCCCGGCTTGAGCTCGAACCCGATCCAGAACCCGACGGGCTTGCCGTCCATGCGGGCGATCAGGGTGAGCGCGTTGTACCGCCCCATGAACCGGCGCTTGAAGAAGTCGACCTCGCGCTTGGGGCGGAAGATCGCGTTGTACAGGTCGACGGCCTGCGGGAGGATCTTGTCGTCGGCGATGATGATGTCGGCCTGGGCCACGTAATACTCCGGGGACGGCGGTGCGAAAGGGCGCATTGTAGCGGGCGCACGACGGATGCCAAATTGCGCCTGATCCGATTGATCCACCAGGCGGCTACAAGCGGTGACCACACCGATTTCTGGCTCACGGTATGCTCCCCCCAACTCGAAGGAGGTGTGCGTGAGGAGTTGGAACTGGGTCGCGGCGATCGCCGTGCTGTTGGTTGGGTGTCAGCGCTCGACCGACCGGAATTGCCCAACGCTGTATTTGCCGGCCAACGCGAACGCGGCCACGTCATCCGCCGAAGTCTCGGTCGTCGCCATGGGCGACACCGACGACACCCCCGACAAGCAGTGGGTCGGGCGGGCGATGGCCGAGTACGTGCGATCGCAATCGCGCCGTCCCGACGCGGCTCTAATGCTGGGTGATAACTTTTACACGATGCTCACGGACGGCACGAAAGACCCGAAGTGGCAAACGCTGTTCGAAGACGCGTACGACCCCGCGATCCTCGCCTTCCCGTTCTACGCGATCCTCGGCAACCACGACTACATCGACAAGAACGACGACATCGAGCTCGCGTACGCGGCCGAGAACCCGAAGAGCCGCTGGAAGATGCCCAACCGGTGGTATCGGGTCGACCTGCCGGCCCGGGCGGCGCGGCCGCTCGTCACGTTCCTGATGCTCGACAGCAACGAGTCCGACCTGTCGGACGAGCAGTGGGCCGAGCAGAAGCGGTGGCTCACGGCCGAACTGGAACGCACGCCCAAGGACACGTGGGTCGTCGCGTGCGGGCACCACCCGCTCTACAGCAACGGCGTGCACGGCGACGACGAGAAGCTGATCCGCGAGTGGGGCGAATTGTTCGAGCGCGGGCGGGTCGACTTCTACCTGTGCGGCCACGACCACACGCTCCAGCACCTGGACGTGCCCGGCCGGCGGGCGACGTTCCTCGTCGCCGGCGGGGGCGGGGCGGGCACGCACGTCATGTTGCGCGAGGGCCGGGCGCAGCTCGCGCGGTCGGCGCACGGCTTCGTGCACCTGCGGTTCACGGGAGAGTCGGCGACGGGACGGTTCGTCGATTCGGGCGGGCACGTCATCCACGAGTTGCAGCGCGAGCACGCGGGCGCGGTGCGCGTGGTCAAGGCAGGGGGGACGGACCCGCTGTACCGGGGGCGGTTGATCGGGACGACGCCGGTGCCGTGAGCGGCACGCACGAAACCGAAGTACCACGGCGCT
>DATHXE010000940.1:0-7096 GCA_035459845.1 Tepidisphaeraceae bacterium
GTTGATGTAGTTGATCTGGTCCGGCGAAACCGCCGCGTCCTTCAGGGCGTTGCGCATCGCCTGGGCGGCGCCGCTGCCGTCCTCCGGCGGGGCCGTGATGTGGTGGCCGTCGCCGCTCATCCCGTACCCGACCAGCTCGCAGTAGATCCGCGCGCCGCGCTTCTTCGCGTGCTCGTACTCTTCCAAAATCACCACGCCGCACCCCTCGGACATCACGAACCCGTCGCGGTCCTTGTCCCACGGGCGGCTGGCGTGCGTCGGGTCGTCGTTGCGCGTCGACATCGCCCGGGCCGCACAGAAGCTGGCCATGCCGAGCTCGCACAGCGCGGCCTCCGACCCGCCGGCGATCATCACGTCCGCCTGGTCGTGCTGGATGAACCGCATCGCGTCGCCGATCGCGTTCGACCCGGTCGCGCAGGCGGTCGCCACGGCCGTGTTCGGCCCGTGGATGCGGAACAGGATCGACACGTTCCCGCTCGCCGCGTTCACCATCAGCCGGGGCACGGTGAACGGCGACACCCGGCTCACGCCGCGCGCCAGCAGCACCTTGTTCTGCTCCTCGAGCGTCTCGATCCCCCCGATGCCGCTGCCGATGATGACGCCGACGCGGTGGCGGTCCGTCTGCTCGAAGTCGAGCCCGGCGTCCTTGACCGCCGACACCGACGCCGCGATCCCGAACTGCCCGAACCGGTCCAGCCGGCGCGCGTCCTTCGCCTCGACGCCGTACGTCGTGACGTCGAACTTGGCGCACTCCCCGCCGATGTACGTCGGGTACTTCGACAGGTCGAACCGCGTGACCGGCCCGATGCCCGACTTGCCCGCGATCAGGCTGTCCCACACCTCGTCGATCCGCTCGCCGAGGGACGTGACCCAGCCCAGGCCCGTGATGACAACACGTCTTTTCATGATGAGTGTGCAGTGGGCAGTCGGCAGTCGGCAGAACGTGCCCGGACGGACACACCTGCCGACTGCCCACTGCCGCCTGCCGACTTACTTATTCGAGTGCTCTTTGATGTAGTCGATCGCCTGACCGACCGTCTGGATCTTCTCGGCCTCTTCGTCCGGGATCGACAGCTCGAACTCGTCCTCGAACTCCATGACCAGCTCGACCGTGTCGAGGCTGTCGGCGTTCAGGTCGTTGATGAAGTGCGTCTCCCGCGTGATCTCGCTCTTGTCGACGCCCATCTGCTCCGACACGATCTCGATCACCTTCTGTTCCGTCTCGTCCATGGTCTTTTGTCCCTGCGTGCTGCTGACGCTGTCCTCTCGACACTTCCCGGACCGACCCGGCCGCACGGCCCGGTCGACCTCTCACGACTCGCCCCCGGCGACCCACGCCCTGCTCGGGCCTCGGTCCCCCGGGGGATCGGAGACTATAGCGGTGGGGTGGTCTTTTGCAATCAATCGACCCGACCCCACCCGTCGCTTGTTAGCGATTATTAACTTATGCCGCCACCCGACTCGCGTCAACCGCCCGCGCCCGGATTCTTCCTACTCGTTACTGGCTACTGGCTCCTACATCACCATCCCGCCGTCCACGCACAGCACCTGACCCGTCACGTACGACGCGTCCGGCCCGGCGAGGAACGACACCACCGACGCGATCTCGTGCGGCTGCCCGAACCGCTTCAGCGGCACGAACGTCTTGACCCCCTCCTTGATCGACTCCGGCAGCACGTCCGTCATGTCCGTGACGATGAACCCCGGCGCGATCACGTTGCACGTCACGTTCTTTCCCGCCAGTTCCTTCGCGACCGACTTGCTCAGCCCGATCAGCCCCGCCTTGCTCGCCGCGTAGTTCGCCTGCCCGGCGTTCCCCGCCACGCCCGCGACCGACGAAATGTTGATGATCCGCCCGCCGATCGGCCCCTTGATCCGGATCATCGACCGCGCCGCCGACCGGATCGACACGAACGCGCTCTTCAGGTTCGTATCGATGACCGTATCGAAATCCGCGTCGTCCATCCGCAAGATCAGACCGTCCTTGGTGATGCCGGCGTTGTTCACCAGCACGTCCAGGTGCCCGTGCGCGTCGATCACCTTCTCGATCGCCGCCGCCAGCGCCGCCGAATCGGCGATGTCGCACGCCACAGCCTCGGCGCTCCCGCCCTCGCTCTTGATCTGCCCGACCAGCGCCTCGAGCTTGTCCAGCGACCGCGCGACCGCGACCACGTGCAGCCCGTCCTTCGCCAGCCGCGAAACGATGGCCGCCCCGATCCCCCGCGACCCCCCGGTGACGAACGCTACTCGCTTGTCCATGATCAAAGCTCCGGTGCCTGCCGCGCGATCAAAACTCAGTCAAACCACGAAGTGCACGAACGGCACGAAGTCGTGCGGCAGGTCGTCGCGCCGGCCTTCGTGTTTTTCGTGTCCTTCGTGGTTCACAACTCGCAACTCACCCCAAGCTATCCGCCGTGGCAAAAGATTCCACCGGCAGCCGCCGATTGATCCGCTTGATCATCCCCGCCAGTTGCCGCTGCGGCGCCAGTTCCACGTACCGCCCCTCGGGCGCCATCGAAATGAGGTGCTGCATCGTCTGCTCCCACCGCACCGGCCGGACGATCTGATCCACCAGCAGCCGCTTGATCGACGCCACGTCCGTGTGCGGCTGGGCCGTCACGTTCGAGTAAACCGTGGCCTTGGGCGCATTAAACGCCGCCTTCTCGAGCTCGGCCGCCATCCGGTCCGCGCCCGGCTGCATGATCGGGCTGTGGAACGCCCCGGCCACCTTCAAGGCGACCGTCTTCATCCCCTTGGTCGCCGCCACCGCCAGTGCCCGCTCGCACGCGGCGGCCGACCCGCTGATCACGATTTGCCCCGGCGCGTTGAAGTTCGCCGGCACCAGCACCTCGCCCCCCGCCGCCTCGTCGCACAACGCCACGGCCGCGACCTCGTCCGCCCCGAGCACCGCCACCATGCCCGACGGGGTGGCGACCGCCGCCTCCTGCATGTACCGCCCGCGCGCCGCCACGAGCCGCAGGCCCGTCTCGAAATCGAACACGCCCGCCAGGTGCAGCGCCGTGTACTCGCCGAGCGACAGCCCCGCGAACTGCGCCCCTTCGCCCGACAGCTTCCCCGCCTCCCGCGCCGCCGCGAACGCCGCCAAACTCGTCACGTAGATCGCCGGCTGCGACACGTCCGTCTGGTTCAGCCGCTCCTCCGGCCCGCCGAAGCAAACCGCCGCCACGTCCCACCCGAGCACGGCGTTCGCCTGGTCGTAGACGGCCTTCGCCGCCGCCGACTTCTCCGCGAAATCCTTGCCCATCCCGACCTGCTGGGCGCCTTGTCCGGGACACAAAATGAACGTTTCGTTGGCCATGATGACGCGCCCGTGGCACGGGCTACTAGCCCGTGACCAAGCGCCCGCTCGAAGTAAACAGCCTTGCCCCTTCGGAAACAGAAACCAGACTCACGGGCTGGTAGCCCGTGCCACGCGCACTACGCCCGCAGCACCGCGTTCGCCCACGTCAACCCCGCGCCGAACGCGACGAACACCACGTGATCGCCCGCCGAGATCTTCCCCGCCCGCCACGCCTCGTCCAGCGCGATCGGGATCGACGCCGCCGACGTGTTCCCGTACCTGTCGATGTTCACGTGAACCCGGTCCGCCCCGATCCCGATCTTGTCGATCGCCGAGTCGATGATCCGCTGGTTCACCTGGTGCGGGACGATCAGCTTGACCTGGTCCTTGGTGATCTCGACCTTGCGGATCGCGTCCTCGATCAGCTCCTCGAACTTCGTGACCGCGAACTTGTACACCTCGCGCCCGCGGATCTTCATGTACTGATCCCGGGCCGAGATCATGTCTGAGCAGATCGGGTGCCGGCTGCCCGGCATGCACTTCATCACTTCCGCCCCGTTCCCGTCCGCGTGCAGCGAGCTGTAGATCAGCCCGCGCGTCGGGTCGTTGTCCCGCTTGAGCACGACCGCCCCGGCCCCGTCCCCGAACAGGATGCACGACCCGCGGTCCGTGTAATCGACCACCCGGCTCAGGGTCTCGGCCCCGATCACCAGGACCGTCTTGTACTGCCCGGCCTTGATGAAGTTCGCCCCGGTCGTCAGCGCGTAAATGAACCCGCTGCACGCCGCCGACATGTCGAACGCCGGCGTCGAGTTCAGCCCCAGCGCCGCCGCCACGAAGCACGCGGTCGACGGAAAGACCATCTCCGGCGTAATCGTGCCCACGACGATCAGGTCGAGGTCCTTGGGCTCGACCCTCGCCGCCTCGAGCGCCCGCCGCGCCGCCGCCGTCGCCAGCGTCGCCGTGCTCTCCCCCTCCGACACGACCCGCCGCTCCCGGATCCCCGTCCGCTGGATGATCCACTCGTCGTTCGTGTCGACGAGCTTGGCGAGGTCGTCGTTGGTCAGGCGCTTTTCCGGCAGCGAACTGCCGGTGCCGGCGATGATGGCTCCGTATGAATTGGGCATGTGTGAAGGGGCTACAACATAAAGGCGGAATCAAGAAGGGCAAGCCGAGCCGTATCCCGCACGCCCGCGTCCAACCCGGAAAACGTCAACGCCGAAGCGGCTTGGTCACCTCCGGTGACCATGTCCGCCGCCCCCGACCCCGCGCAGGCAATCTCAGGCCCCTTCCTCTTCCGACGGCACGCTCTTCTCGATCGCCGTCACCACGCGCTCGTTGATCCCGCTCCCCGCCAACTGCTTCCCCACCCGGATCGCGCTCTTGATCGCCCGCGCATCGCTCCGCCCGTGGCAGATCAGGCAGTACCCGTTCACCCCCAGCAGCGGCGCACCGCCCGCCTCACGCCAGTCGTGCTTGGCGTGGATCTTCTTCATCACCGGCGCCAGCTTCAGCAGCAGCTCCGGGTCCTGCTCTTCCACCTCGGTCACGATCGTCTGGAACAGCCCCTCGGCCATCCCCTCCGTGAACTTCAGGACGATGTTCCCCACGAACCCGTCGCACACGACCACGTCGACCACGCCCTTGAACAGGTCGCGCCCCTCGACGTTGCCGACGAAATTGACCTGCTCCTCGTCGCGCAGCAGCTTCCGCGACTCCTTAACGACTGTGGTCCCCTTTGCGTCTTCCTCGCCGATCGACAGCAGGCCGACGCGCGGGTTGTGCACCCCGCACACCGCCTCCGCGTACGCCGACGCCATGATCGCGTATTGCTGAAGGTGCCGCGGCTGCGGCGCGATGTTCGCACCGACGTCACAGATGACGACCGGCCCGTGAAACGTCGGCAGCACCACCGCGATCCCCGGCCGGTTCACGCCCGCCAGGTTCCGCATCCGCAGCTGCGCCGCCGCCACGCACGCCCCCGTGTTCCCCGCCGAGATCACCACGTCCGCCTGCCCCTTGGCCGCCAGCTTGCACATCACCGAGATCGACGAATCGGGCTTCCCCCGGATCGCCTCGACCGGCGACTCGTCCATCGCCACGACCTGCGTCGTGTGGTGGATCTCGTAAAACGCCTTCTGCTCGTCGGTCAGCCCCGACCCCGCCAGCCCTTCCTTGATCACCGCCTCATCCCCCACCAGCAGGATGCGGTCCCCCGCCTCCAGCAGGGGCGCGGCGTCCCAGCACCCCTTGAGGATGGCCGAGGGGGCATGATCCCCACCCATGACGTCGACCGCAGCGCGCACCGGCTGAGCTCCTTCCGTCGGAGAGTTGCGAGTGACGAGTTGCGAGTTGCGCGAGTTGCCGAATCGCGATTTCACTCGCGACCCACAAATCGTCACTCGCAACCAATGCCTACTCCGTCTCCGTCTCGACCGGCAGCGAGAGCTTCGGGTTGACGAACCCGCAGTTGTCGCACGCGCAGTGCGGGAGCTTCGGGCTGGCGCATTGGGCGCACCGCACGTAGTGAATCGGCTTCAAAGCGTGGTGGCTACGACGCTTGCGCTTGCGCATCTTGCTGATCTTCTGAACCGGCTGCATGACGAACTCCTCTAACCTCTGGCAAGTCGCTCCAACCGCTCCCCCGTCGTCCCGACGGCGGCGGCCGCATCTTCTAGAGGGAATTAAAAAGCATC
The DNA here is from genome assembly GCA_035459845.1 of Tepidisphaeraceae bacterium. Taxonomy (GTDB): domain Bacteria; phylum Planctomycetota; class Phycisphaerae; order Tepidisphaerales; family Tepidisphaeraceae; genus DASPKW01. Next base: position 5,998 of record DATHXE010000940.1, read on the forward strand.
GGCGGGCCAAGCCCGCCGACGCCGCAGGGGGGGATAAGGTACGGACACCCCCCTTCCCTGTCAAGTTGCCGCCAGGTCCTCTCCAGAGCCTTCCGTCACCCCTTTTAGCCGCTCAGCTTGCTGAGCGCGTCCCAGCAGCGCCCCCCCCCACCACCAGACTTCTCACACTCAGCGCACTTTTAAATTCCCGTCCGCTCCCACCGCCCCTACTCCTTCGCTTCCTTCGCCAACTTGTCCGCCTCGGCCTGCGTGAGCTTCTCGACCGACACGATCGGCCGGTCGGGGAACTTGCTCACCCCGCCGCCCGCCTCCGTCCGCGACACGTAATCGTGCCGCCAGTGCAACCTCACCAAATCCCCCGCCTGCAGCGCGTTAATCTTGTCCGCCACCGCCTTGGGCAGTTTCGCGTTCCCCTTGTTGTCCTGCACCATCGTCACGAACTGCTTCGACTTCGGATCCCCGTACTGCCCCTTCTTCTCGTACGCGACGTACGCGACCACCTCGAACGTCGCCATGTCCCCCGAGTGCCCGCAATCCTCCGGGCACAGCGCCGTCAGCCCCCGACACTTCACCGCCTTGGTCCCGACGAACTTGGCGACCGTATCGTGGTCCGACAGCAGTTCCCGCTTGTCGCCGGGCGGCGCGGCCGCGTGCCCGGAACCGACCCAACACAGAAGCACGGCGATGACGACGAACAGGCGCATAGGTTCTCCTTGGGAAGTTCAGACGCCCGCGCGGACACGGGGTTGCAGAATCGCTCAGGCCCGCGCGAAACGCGCTCCCCTGCGGGCTCGCCTCAGGCTCACCCTCCGGGTCGCGGCTACTGACCGCGAGGTAAAGATAGCGCGCCGAAAGCCCACGGAGCTTGCTCCGTGGGTTGCGCGGCTTGGGCGCACGCGTTTTCTTACCCAGCGCTCAGTAAACGGGATCCTTGATCAAACTCTCGAGCTGCCCCGTAAACGCCCCCCGCGTGAGCACCTGATCCAATCCCGCCTCCCGCGCCGCCCGCATCGTCTCCACGTCCACGTGCGGGGCGAACGCGATCACAACCCCGCCCGCCCCCTGCTTCCACTTTCCCGCCGCCTCCAGCGCCCCCTCT
>DATHXE010000941.1:0-1558 GCA_035459845.1 Tepidisphaeraceae bacterium
GCCCGCGCGAGCGAATCGGCCGCCTCCACGTACCGCGCCCGCCCGCCCGGCGACAGCGCCGACATCGTCGCTCCCCGGTCCACGATCACGTCGACCACGCGCTCGCCCGCCCCACCCAACCGCACCGCCGGCCGCGCCCCCGCCAGGATCGCCACCAGCACGGCCAGCAGCGCCAACACCACCGCCAACGGCGGCGCGCGCATCGACCGATTCTTCGGCCGCCGAACCTCCTCCGGCGCGTCCCACAGCGGCAAGAACGGCACCCACGTCCGCGGCCGACGACCGATCAACACCCAGACCGCCAGGGCCGCCCAAGGGATCACGAGCAGGAGGATGAGCGGGGCGAGGAGCAGAGAGTGGTGGGGAGGTGAGGGGATGGGGAGATAGGGCGACGTCGGCGCGCAATGATACCCCGAACGCGTCGGCAACGCGTTGCGTCGCACCCAATCCGTACTCTCTGTGTCTCTGTGAGCTTCGTGGCGCTTTCTGCCGCGCCGCGCAAACGGTGGGCAATGCCCACCCTACTTCGTCACCCTCCGGATGTACTCCACCTCCGCCTCCCGGTACGCCTTCCCGTCCGTCTGAAAGATGTCGTGGAACCAGACCGGCGGCTCGCCCGTGTACTTTTTCTGCCACGAGTCCCACGGGTAGATCGTCTGGCTCTTCCCGTTCACGAATCCCCAGTTGTACGCCCCGATCTTGTTCTCCTTCATCCACCCCAGGTGCGGCTCGAAGTTCGACCCGATCGGGCGGGCCATGTACTCCGTGCACAAGATCGGCCGGCCGTACCGCTTCAAATTGTTCACCCGCGTTTGCAGGTCCTTCAGATCGCCGTACGCGTGGAACGAGATCACGTCCGACTGCTCGAGCTGCCACTTCTCCCACGACTTGAGCTTGGCCGGGTCGCCCCACTGCCCGATCCACACGCCCGACGTCAGCGGCTGCGCCGGGTCCGCCTCGCGCGCCCACCCGTACGCCTTCTTCATCAGCTCCAGCGCCAGGTCGCCCTTGTTCGCCGGCTCCCACTTCCCGTAACTGCTGCCGTTCCTGTTGTCCGGCTCGTTGATGACGTCCCACGCCAGAACGGCCGGGCTCCGCTTGTACTTGGTCACGACCATCTGCACGTATGCCTTCAGCCGCGGCTCGTGCTTCGCCAAATCCTCCAGCACGGGAACGCCCGGGCCCTGCACCCACCCCGAGTTGTGCACGTGCTGGTGCGGCGCCCGCTGCTTACCGGCCTTAGGGAACGGGTCCCAAACCGAGTCGAACAACACGAACATGACCTTGATGCCGTTGTCGTCGCACGCCCCGAGGAACTCGTCGACCCGCTTGAAGAAGCCGGCCGGGTCCTGCTCGTACGCGATGTCGTGCAAAAACACGCGCACCGTGTTGAACCCGAGCGACTTCGCCCACCCGAGCTCGCGCTTGATCGTGGGCAGGTCGAACGTGTCCGCCTGCCACATCTCGAGCTGGTTGATCGCGCTGCCCGTGATGTAGTTACTGCCGACGAGCCACGGATGCTTGGCGTACCAGGCGTTCGCCTGATCAACCGTCCAAG
>DATHXE010000942.1:0-6421 GCA_035459845.1 Tepidisphaeraceae bacterium
GTCGTCAGGTCGCCCCCCGGCCCGAGGACCACGTCCCCGCGGACCGTCCCGTTCATTCCGATCGTCACCCCCGCGTTGCTCGCCACGTGCCCGTTGTTCGACACGTTCGGCCCCCCCGGCTCACCGGCCGACGAATCGTACCCCGCGAATTCCACGTTGTTCCCCACTTCCACCCCGTCGAGCCCGACGAACCCGGCGCTCGTCGCCAGCGACCCCAGCGCCGTCGCCCCGGCCGACACGTCGCAGCTCGCCATCCCCAGCACCCGCGCGAACGTCAGCGGGATGCCGTTGTTCGTCGCCTTGCCGAGCGTGACCGTCACGCGCACCGCATTCGTCGGCGTGCCCCCGTCGGTGAACGATTTCGTCGTCGAGTTCCAATTCCCGACCAACACGTGCGACGCGGTCAGGGTCAGCACGTTCCCGTCCACGGTGTTCTCGGCCGCCACGGCGACGGCCGCCGCCCGCGCGGTCGTCGCGTCCCCTCCCTGGCGCAGGTTGAGCGCCCCCGCGCGCGCCGCCGCGTCCACCGCCCGCCGGAGCTCGTATTTCGCCAACTGCACGCGCCCGTAATCCATCCCGAGCGAGCACAGCCCGAGGATCGCCGCCATCGCGATGATCGTGTAGACGACCGTGATCCCGCCCCGCCGGCGCATACGACCCGTGCGCGCGGCGAAGGCGACGTATCTGCGCCGCCCTGAGGTTGACGGTTGTGAGGCGCGCGCCATTTGTGGGCCCCCACGCATTGCGCGGGTGCCCACATTGCTATCGACGGGGGCAAGGTCCTGAATGAGGGTGGGGTGAGATGGCGGCGGGAATCCGGCCACGTTATCGGCCGTCATGCCCACCGAGCGACGCGCCGCTCGCCCTGGCGATCGCCCGCGCGTTATCCGGACCCGCGCCCCTCACGCGTGGCTGACGAACTGCTCGTACAGGTGCGCGTACTTCCCCCCGCGCGCCACGAGTTCCCGGTGCGTCCCCCGCTCGACGATCCGCCCCTGATCGATCACCAGGATCGTGTCCGCCCGCAAAATCGTGCTCAGCCTGTGGGCGACGATGAACGTCGTCCGCCCCTCGAGCATTTTCTCCAGGCTCCGCTGAACGACCTGCTCGGTCGCCGTGTCGACCGCGCTGGTCGCCTCGTCGAGCATGAAGATCCGCGGGTCCGCCAGGAACGCGCGCGTGAAGCAGATCAACTGCCGCTGCCCGAGCGACATGCTCCCCCCGCGCTCGCCCACCTCGCTCGCGAACCCGTCCTTCAGCCCCAGGATCGCGTCGTACGACCCGATCGCCTTCGCCGCCGCGATCACGTCCGCGTCCGTCGCGCTCGGCTTGCCGTACTTGATGTTCTCCATCACCGTCCCGGTGAACAGGTAGTTCACCTGCAGCACCAGCCCCGTCTGGCGGTTGAGCGTCTCGCCCTGGACCAGTCGGATGTCGTGCCCGTCGACGAGAATTCGCCCCTGCTGCGGCTGATAGAACCGCGCGATCAGCGAGATGATCGAGCTCTTCCCGCTCCCCGTCGCCCCCACGAGCGCCACCATCTCGCCCGGCGTCGCCTCGAAGTCCACATCGTGCAGCACCGGCCGCGCCGGGTCGTACCCGAACGTCACGTGCTCGAACCGCACGCGCCCGTCGACCCGCGGCAGGGGGGTCGCGCCGGGCACGTCTTCCACCTCGGGCTTGGTGTCCAGCAGCGCGAACACGCGCTCCGCACCGGCCATCGCGGCCATCAGCTGGTTCGCGAACGTCCCGAAGTTGATGATCGGGTTCATGAACCAGTCCCAGTACAGGTACGCCGCCACGACCGCCCCGATGCCGGCCGCTTCGGTCGTCCCGATCTCGCCCTTGACCAGCAGGTACGCCCCGTAGCACAAAATGATCGCCCGCCCGAGGAACCGCACGACCTCCAGCGCCGGCTGGTAGATCCCGTTGGCGATCGCGACCTTCACGTTGTTGTCGGTGTTGGTCACCTGCAGCGCGTTGAACTTCGAGAGGTTCGGCGCCTGCCGGTTGAACGCGACGACCACGCGCATGCCCGTGATGTTCTCGGCGAGGTTCGTCGACACGCGCGTGAACCCCTCGCGCGACTGCTGCCACAGGCCCGTCGCCCGCTTGCGGTAGATCCGGCTCATCACCCACAGCACCGGCCCGAGCCACGCGACCGCCAGGAACAGCCGCCAGTCCGTCAGCACGAGCATCAGCGCCGCGAACAGCATCATCAGCGCGTTGGCGGCCACCTGCCACACGCCCCACACGTTCACCTCGCGCAGGCTCCCGATGTCGCTCGTGCACCGGCTGATGATCCGCCCGAGCTTGGTCTTGTCGTAGTAGCTCATCGAGAGCGACTGCAAATGCTCGAACAACTGCTTGCGCAGCCCGAACTGCACGCGCTCGCCCGCCAGCGTCATCACGAGGATCACGTACCGCTCGAGCACCCGCGCCACGAGCGACACGCCCGCCCAGATCAGCACGATGTAGACGACGGTCATCCCCGCCGACTTCGCCGTCGCCCCCGGCAGCGCCCCCGCCGCGTACCCGCTCACGTGGTCGATCACCCACTGCATGAACCGCGGCGACTGCATGTCCAGCAGCAGCATTACGAACCCCAGCCCCAGCCCGAGCCCGAACAGCCGCTTCTGCGGCATCAGCCCCCTGAGCACCCGCTTGACCAGCGGCCACTCGATCGGCCGATACTTCTGCTCCTCGTCTTCGCTCTGCACGTCCGCCACCGCCGACGGCGCAGCCGCAACCGCCCCCGCGCCCGCGGGGTTCGCGTCTCGCCGTCGCCAGAATGGCCATCCGATCGCCACATTCGCTCCGTAGCGTGGGCTGCCAGCCCACGATGAAGTTAATTTTCCGAACGCCGAAGCCTTCTTTCAAATCCTGACTGCTTTGACTCGTGGGCTGGTAGCCCACGCTACGTCACACGCCGCTCGTCTCTCCGCCGGTGCCGCCGACCGCCGCCGCCGCGACTGCCTTCTCGTCCCGCATCCGCTTGATGTGCGACGGGCTCTCTTCCGGCTCTCCGTCCGACAGCTGCGCCGCCGCGATCTCGCGGTAATGTCCGTCCCGGGCCATCAGCTGGTCGTGCGTCCCGACCTGCGTCACCCGGCCGTCCTCGATCACGATCACCACGTCCGCCGCCTTCACGCTGCTGATCCGGTGGGCGATCACGAACGTCGTCCGGGCCCGCATCACGTGCCGCATGCCCCGGCGGATCAGGTCCTCCGTCTCCGGGTCGATCGCGGCCGTCGCATCGTCCAATACGAGAATCCGCGGGTCGCTCAGGATCGCCCGCGCGATCGCCAGCCGCTGCTTCTGTCCGCCCGACAAGCTCGCCCCGCGCTCGGCGAGCACCGTCGAATACCCCTTCGGCAATTCGCTCACGAAGTCGTGCGCCTGCGCCAGCCGCGCCGCCGCCTCCACCGCCCCGCCCGTCACTTCTGGCCGCCCGTAGGCGACGTTCGCCTCCACGCTGTCGCTGAACAGGTGCGTCTCCTGGAAGACGAACGCGATCTCCCGCCGCAGCGCGTCCAGCGACATCTCCCGCACGTCCACCCCGTCGACGATCACCCGCCCCGCCTGCGGGTCGTAGAACCGCGCGATCAGGCTCACCAGCGTCGTCTTCCCCGCGCCGGTCGGCCCGACGATCGCCGCCACTGTCCCGCCCGCCACGTCGAAGCTCACGTCCTTCAGCACCGGCTTGGACCGGTCATACCCGAACGTCACGTTCTCGAACCGCACGGCCCCGTTCCCGCCCGCCGGCAACTGCTCCGCCCCCTCGCGCACGGCCACCGTCGGCGCCGCCGCCAGCACCTCGTACAACCGCTTCGAGCTCACGATCGCATTCTGGTACTGCTCGCTCACCACCGACACCTGCTGCAGCCGCTGCAAAATCGCCCCCATCGCCGTCCCCAGCACCAGGAAGTCGCCCACCTGCATCGGCCGCCCCAGCAGCGCGTAGCCCGTGATGATGAACAGCCCGGCGAGCAGGTAGAGCGAGAGGTGGCTCGCCGTCGCGATCGACCGGATGACCGGCGTGAAGTTCGCGTACAGCCGGATCCGCGCCCGCACCTTCTGGAAGTACGTGTCGCACGCCGCGTGATATTTGGCCACCTCCTGGCCCTGGGTCGCGAACGCCTTCACCACGTGCACCCCCGCGATGTTCTCGGTGATGATCGAGACATTCTTGTCTTCCGCCTCCATCACCGCCTTGCTCGCCGGCTGCACCTTTTTCCCGAACCGCAGCACGTACCACGTCCAGACCGGCAGCGGCAGCGCCGCCACCAGCGCCAGCCACGGGTTGAGCGTGAAGATCAGGATGATGTACCCGCCGGTGATCAGCGCGATCTCCAGCACGACCAGCAGCGCCGTCTGGATGAACTGCCGGACGTTCTGCAGGTCCGTCAGCGCGCGGTTGATCAACTGCCCGGTCGACACGCGGTCGTGGTACGAAAACCCGACGTGCTGGATCTTGTCGTACACCGCCGAGCGGATGTAGTAGACCATCGTCATCGACAAGCGCATCGCCGTCGTCTCGCGCAGGTACCGCAGCACCGTGTTGGCGAGCATCAGCCCCGTCAGCCAGAGCACGGCCCACCGCAGCCCCCGCGCCTCGGCGTCGGCCCCGAGCAGCCACCCCCAGAACCCGGTCGTCACCTCCGACTGCTTGAAGTGGATCGTCTTGATCTGGTTGGCCGCCTCGCCCATCTGCCGGGTCGTCAGGATGTCGACCCCGATCCACAGCACGAGCACGCCCGCCGCGACCACCGCCAACCCCTTCACCGGCTTGAGGAACGAGAACATCCACGCCAGCAGCTCCCGCTGGCTCTTGGCCTCGATCGCCTTCTCGAGCGCGGCGAAGTCCATCAGCGCCGCCGTCTCCGCGCGCGACGCCTCCGCCCCCGGTTTGCCGGCGGTCGTAGTTGGAGAACTTGCAGGGGGTAAGGGGGGACTGTCCGCCACGGCCGATCTTGCCCGAGAGTTAGCGCTTCACCCTATCGCGGCAGGGGAAAGGGTCAACCTCGACGCAAACGCCACCCGAAGATGAATGCTGACCGGCGCGACGCGGAATACCGCCCCTCGCCACCTTCCGCCGCGCGGGCGCATAAAAATGTCGGCGGGTGAAGAAGGAAGGGGGGGAACCTTCTCCGGGGAGTACCGCCGACACCTAAAGGATAGAGCCCGACTTGCGCCCGGGCAAGTTCCTTCCGGAAATTTGCCGAGAGTTTGCCGTCCGTTAGCATGAAAAGTCGCCGCCGGCTTGGCGATCATCGCCGCCGACGGGCGCTATAGCGTTCCCCACCCGCCCCCGTAAGATCACCCCGCCATGTCTCAAGCCGACGGCCCATGGACGGTCCGTAAGACTCTCGAGTGGACGAGCGGGTTCTTCGCCCGCAAGCAGGTCGATTCCCCCCGCCTGTCGGCCGAGCTCCTCCTCGCCCACGTCCTGGGCTGCCCGCGCATTCAGCTCTACACCAACTACGAGCGCGCCCTCGCCGACGCCGACCGCGCCAAGCTCCGCGACCTGGTCACCCGGGCCGGCGAGCAGGAGCCGATCGCCTACCTGACCGGCCGGGCCCACTTCTTCAACCTCGAGTTCGACGTCACCCGCGACGTGCTCATCCCCCGCCCCGACACCGAGACCCTCGTCGAGAACGCCGTCCAGACGCTCAACCGCCAGATGGTGCTGGACGTCCCGCGCGTGCTCGACCTGTGTACCGGCAGCGGGTGCGTCGCCGCCGCGATCGCCAAGCACGTGAAGACCGCCGTCGTCGTCGCCACCGACATCAGCGAGAAGGCCGTCGACGTCGCCCGCAAGAACGTCGAGCGCCTGGGCCTCGCCGCGCGCGTCGAGGTCCGCCACGGCGACCTGTTCGACCCGATCCGCGACATGGTCGACCCGATGCCGTTCGACGTGATCGTCGCCAACCCGCCCTACATCCCCTCGGCCCAGATCGCCGCGCTCGACCGCTCCGTCCGCGAGTACGAGCCCACGACCGCCCTCGACGGCGGCCCCGACGGCCTGGACCTCCACCGCCGAATCCTCGCCCAGGCCCCCGAGCGCCTGACCAGGAACGGCCGCATCTTCCTGGAGATCGCCTTCGATCAGGGCCCGCTGGCGCGCGACGTCGCCGCGGGATTCGAAGCGTTCGAGGACGTGCGAATCCTCAAAGACCACGCCGGCCACGACCGCGTGGTGACCGCGACGAAGAAGACGACCGAGTAATCGCAGGCGACAGCCTCTGGGTTGCACTGGTAAGTACGCTTACCGGTGAGAACGCCGCTTCGGACGACTCCTCCGGTCCCGTATTCCCCGCGGGTCAGATTTCGACTTCGCCCTGCCGCCCGAGCACGCCCGCCCATCGTCCGTGACACCCGAAATTCCTTCACCCCCCGTCCGTACGCCGGTAGACTGCCC
>DATHXE010000943.1:0-6400 GCA_035459845.1 Tepidisphaeraceae bacterium
GACCCGGACCTGCCCGCCGACCAACTCGCGCTGGCGCCCGACTTCCGCCTGCAGATCGCCCCCGAAACCGGGATGCGGTTCGCCCCCGCCGCGATCCAGTTCGCCGCCGCCCCCAGCCCGTACGCCGCAATCCCCAGCCGCCCCGGCGGGGACGCCAGCGCCGCCGAGACGATCGCCGTCTGGAACCTGGTTACCCGCCAGCGCACCGCACAATTCCGTCTCGCCCAGCCGCTCGCCTTCCCCGCGCTCAGCCGCGACGGCGCCTACTACGCGGGTCAGGCCTGGGAATCTGCCGCCCGCGCGAACCGCATCGAGGTCTGGTCCACCGGCCGCGGCCAGCTCGCCCACGCAATCACCGTTCCGTCCGCCGTCGCGTTCGCCACCGACGCCGTGGTCGGCTTCCCCGCCGAGGATCAGGTCGCCGTCCTCGCCACCGACCGCCTGCAGGTCTGGGACCTCCGCGCGCGCAACCTCGTCCGCGAGGTGCAGCTCCCCGCCCGGACAGATGACACGCGCGCCGCCGCCAGCGCCACCTTCCGCCTCGTCGCCGTCGCCGACTCGCGCTCCCTCTACCTCGTCGACCTCCCGGCCGGGAAAGTGCTCGGCCCGGCGCCAATCCCCGAGTCGCTCGTCGCCCACCCGCGCCGCCGACTGAGCCTGCGCGCCCTCGAGTTTTCCCCCGACGGGCGCGAGCTCGCCCTCGCGTTCGACAACCGCGTCTCCGCCCGCCGGATCGCCGTGTTCGACGTCGCGACCGGTCGCCTGAAGGAAATCCACGCCCCGGGCGCCCCGATCTCCATGGGCGGGCCGGAACTCACCTGGCTGACACCGGCTGCGCCCGCCGCGACCGACGCCGCCCCCGCGGGCGACGGGTTCCTCGTCTCGGGTGGCGTCCTCCTCGACCGCGCGACCACTTCCCAGGCCGGCCAGATCTACGGCGACCTCCCCGACGAAGGCCTCGGCGGCGCGCTGGCGACCCTGACCGACGGCGGCCGGGCGATTGTCGCATGGGACAAGCACCCGCGCGGGCTCGTCCTCCGCGCCGTCCCCGTCCGCCGCGAGAAAGCCGCGTGGGTGGACGTCCAGATCGCCTCCGCCGAGCCGGCCCTGTTCGACAAGCTCCAGTGCGCAGGCCGGCCGTTCGGAAACGCCTACCCCACGACCCCCCTCTCGCAGGCCGGCCGACTCCCGAACGGGATGCGCTTCCTCGCCGTCGAGGCCACCTTCACCGCGACCCTCGCCGCGGGCGCGCCCAGCCCGTTCACGCTCCGCCCCGACCAGTTCTCCCTGATCGCCGACGGCGAGCCCCGCCCTCCGCTCGGCATGCTCGAGTCCGCCGGCGGCTTCACGATCGAGCGCCCGGAGGTCGAGGTGCGGCGGTCGGGCGAGACGGACGCGCCCCCGGCCCGCCGGACCGTCGTCTTCGCCGTCTCCGGGACCGAGCGCTCGCTCGCCCTGCGGGTGGGCGGCGCGGTCCGCACGCTGCCGCTGCCGGCCGCGGTCCGCCCGACGCCCTTGCCGTCGTACGCCGCTCCCACCGCCGAGCGCCTCCCGCCCTCGATCTTTAGCGCCCCGGACGACGCCACGCTCCTCTCGGTCAGCGCCCTCACCGCCCGCCTGGGCCCGCACGAGGCCGACCCGACCGGCCCCGCCGCCGAGCAACTCGCCGTCCCGCTCCGCGTCTCGTACGCGTCGCCCCCCGAGGCCTGGCTCCTGACCGTCTCGTTCGACCTTACCGTCAACGCCCCGCGCATCGCCACCGGCCGGGCCACCGCCCCGCGCACCCCCAAGCTCGGCCTGCTCCTGTCCGACGGCACCCAACTCCTCCCCGCCGCCCAGTTCCCCGGCCCTCTGCCGGTCATGCTCACGCCCGGCGAGCGCCGCACCCAGACCTGCCTGTTCGTCCTCCTCAACGACCCCGCCCGCTCCCGCATCTTCCGCCTTACCTGCGACGACGTCCCGATCGCCACCGTCCGCCCCGACGCGCCGACCGCGCGCGTCGCGCCCTGACGGGCGCCGGCTGATTTGCCGCAAAGGACGCAAAGGCGCAAAGGACACAGAGAAGAGCAGCAGGGAGGGCGCGCCCGATCGCGCCGCGCCGTTCGTTTTGCCACCCAGACTACCCTGCTGCCTTAGTCTTCTTTGCGCCTCTGCGCCTTTGCGCCCTCCGCGAATGAACCAAGCGGCGAAGTTCCTGCCGCGCCTCCGGTGGAACCGTGCTCTCCCCAAACCGCTTGACCACCCCCCGCGTCCCTCGGACACTTCCCCGCCATGCGCAGCATCCGCTTCGTCTCCGCCGGCCAAACCCACGTCGGCGTATCGGTCGACGAGTCGCACACCACCGCCCGCGTGCTCGACGCCCACCCCGCGCTCGGCCCCGCGCGAGAGACCGGTCAGACCCTCCGCGTCGACAAGCTCCTCGCGCCGCTCGTCCCCACCGACATCCTCTGCATCGGCCTCAACTACCGCGAGCACGCCGCCGAGTCCGGGTCCGCAATCCCGGAAAACCCGATGCTGTTCATCAAGGCGTCGAACACGCTCAACGACCCGGGCGCGCCGATCCCCGTCCCCCGCCGCACCGACCAGGTCGACTACGAGTGCGAACTCGCCGTCGTCATCGGCCCGCGCCCCGCCAAGCACGTCGGCAAGGCCGACGCCCTCTCCTACGTCTACGGCTACACCGCCGCCAACGACGTCTCCGCCCGCGACTGGCAGCGCGAAAAACGCCTGGGCGGCGGGCAGTTCGCCCGCGGAAAGTCCTTCGACGGCTTCTGCCCCCTCGGCCCCGCCATCGTCACCGCCGACGAGATCCCCAACCCCAACGACCTGCGTATCAAGACCATCCTCAACGGCCAGGTCATGCAGGACCACACGACCGGCGACATGATCTTCGACGTCGCGACCTTGATCGAAAGCCTCTCGAGCACGATGACGCTGAGGGCCGGCGCGGTCATCCTCACCGGCACCCCCCAAGGCGTCGGCTTCGCGCGCACCCCTCCGGTCTGGCTCAAGGCGGGCGACACATGCGTGGTCGACGTCGAGCGCATCGGGCAACTGAGCAACCCGGTCGGCGCGGACTGACGCGTCGGGACACGACCAGGAGAGATAGCTGCAACGCAACGCGTTGCTGACGCGTGGAGTTCCCACGAGCGCTTCCCGCAATGCGCGGATTCGGTATGAAACGCGTCAGCAGGTCGTTGACCTGCAGCTAACTGTCGCGACGCGTCACCCCATCCACACCGTCTTCACGTTCACGAACTCCCGGATCCCCGCCGTCGACAGTTCCCGCCCGTACCCGCTGTTCTTCACCCCGCCGAACGGCAAGCGCACGTCGGACTTGACGATCCCGTTCACGAACACGCACCCCGCCTCGATCTCCCCCGCCAACCGCTCGGCGAGCGCGACGTCGTCCGTCCAGATGCTGGCGCCCAACCCGTACGACGTGTCGTTGGCGAACGCGACCGCCGCCCATGCCGAATCCTCGTACGGGCCACCGTCGACGCCCGTCACCGCCGCGACCGGCCCGAACGTCTCCTCGGTCCACGCGGCCGAGCGAAACGAACCGGAAATCACGGTCGGGGCATAGAAGTACCCGGGGCGGTCGAGCCGGTGCCCGCCCGTGAGAACGCGGGTCCATTCGCCATCGACCGACCGTTGCACCTGATCGTGCAGGTGCTCCAATAAATCGAGCCGCGCCAGCGGCCCGACCTCGGTCGCCGGGTCGGTCGGATCGCCGACGCGCAGCGCGGTCATCGCCTCCACCAGCGCCCGTTCGAATACTCCGATGTTCCGCCGCTCGCTTTCGAACGGCGTAGACACGATGAACCGCTTCGCCGCGATGCACGACTGCCCCGCGTTGATGCACCGCGCCGCCGCCGCGTGTTTGGCGACCCGTCGAAGAAACTCGTCGGCCCCCGGCCCCTCCGGCGGGATCACGATGAACGGATCCGACCCGCCGAGTTCCAGCACGGTCTTCTTGAGCACTTTCCCGGCTTCCGAAGCCACCGCCATCCCCGCCCGCTCGCTCCCGGTCAGCGTCACCGCCCGGATCGCCTCGTGCCGGATCAGCCCCGCCGCCCGGTCGTTCCCCACCAGCACCGCCGCGAACACGCCCGGCGGAAAGCCCGCCGCCGCGAACACCTCTTCGATCGCCCGCGCGCACTCCGGCACGTTCGGCGCGTGCTTGAGCACGCCCACGTTCCCCGCCATCAGCGCCGGCGCCGCGAACCGCACCACCTGCCACAGCGGGAAGTTCCACGGCATGATCGCCAGCACCGCCCCGAGCGGGTCGTACCGTACGTAGCTCCGGGCCGCGTCCGTCGCGATCACATCATTCGCGAGCATCTCCGCCGCGTGATCGGCGAAGAACTCGCACGCCCCCGCGCACTTCTCCACCTCCTGCGCGCCCGCCGTCACCGGCTTGCCCATCTCGCGCGCCATGACCGCGCAAAGGTCCGCCGACCGCTCGCGCAGCACCGCCCCCGCCCGCCTCATCACCGCCGCACGCTCCCCGATCGGCACCCGCCGCCAACCCGCGAACGCGTCGGCCGCCCGCCGCAGGATCGCCTCCACTTCCTCATCAGAATGCTCGGCGACCGGTTCGAGCGGCATTTCCGTGGCGGGGTTGATGCGGTGGAGCATGGTGGAGGAATTGTACGCGCGGCGTTGGGTGCCATGGCCACGCGCCGGATCACACTCGAACACCAACGGCGAAATCGCGTGGCCATGCCGCTTCGGGAGACGGCATGGCCACGCGACCACCTCCCTTGGACTTCGCACGCGATCCGGCGCGTGGCCCTGGCACCCAATCCGATGTCGCGATCCACCGCACGTTATCGGACGCCCGCCGCCTCAAACTCCCGACCCCCAACTAAGCCCCCTCACACTCCCACCCCTCGCCGTCCCAATCCCCTCATCCGTCACATCCCGCCGGCCGATGAAAGCAATACGGTCCGCGCCGGAATGCGCCCCAAATCGCGCCGCGCGCACCGCACGTCCGAATCGCCGCACCGACCGACCACTGACCCGACTGCCCATGAAGATCCTCCTCGTCGACGACGCGCCGGCCATGCGGGACATCCTCAAGAAGATCCTCGCGCACCTGCCCGGCGCGACCTTCGTCGAGGCCGCCGACGGCGTCCAGGCGTGCGCCGCCCTCGCCTCGTCCGGCGGGGCCGTCGACCTCTGCCTCGTCGACTGGAACATGCCCAACATGGACGGCCTCGCCTTCGTCCGCCTCGTCCGGGCCGTCAACCGCTCCATGCCGATCATCATGGTCGCCACCGAGGCCGAAAAGGCCCGCGTCGTCGAGGCGATCAAGGCCGGCGTCAACAACTACGTCTGCAAGCCCTACACCCCGAAGATCCTGATCGAAAAGGTCACGCAGACCCTGGCGCGCCAGAAGGCCGCCGCGTAGCAAGACGCCCGACACGCCGGAGGCGGAGCCCAAGGCGACGCCCCGGATCCGAATTGACCGTGCGAACCAAGGCCCCCGCCAACCCCGCCACGCTCGCCGCCGGCCCGGACGCCGGCGTCGCCCTGTTGCCGCCCGCCAAATCGGACGCCGCCTACCTCGCCCAGTACACTCGCGCTCGCATCCTCGCCGCCCGCGCGGGCCACGCGGTCGCCGTCGCCACCCTCGCCGACCCGTCCGCGGCGCTCGGCGAAAACGTCCGCCTCGCCGACGACGGCCGCACGATCCTCGCCACCGTCCCCGGCCGCGCCGTCCTCCGCGACGGCAAGGTGAGTATCGAGCCGACCCTGGAATTCCGCAGCGACCTCGGCGCAGCCTTCGGCCCGATTGACTTCCCCGGCGACGTCGCCGTCGGCCGCGACGTCCTCGACAACGCCAATCTCTCCTGCGACGGCCCGCTCACCGTCGGCGGCGCCATCGAGGCCGCCGCCGTCCGCGCGGGCGGCGCGCTCGTCGTCGACGGCGGCATCCTCGGCAAGCACCGCGGCACCGTCGCCGCCGCCAGCGTCCGCGCCCACTTCATCGACCGCGTCACCGTCACCGCCGCCGGCGACGTCGCCTGCCACCGCGAGATCGCCGCCTCCACCGCCATCGCCTCCGGCAAGATCGACGTCCCCGGCGGGACCATCATCGGCGGCCGCCTCGTCGCCAACGCCGGCGTCTTCTGCGGCTCGCTCGGCAACGCCGCCGGCGTCCGCACCGTCGTCGAGGTCGGCGTCGACGAGGCCTTCCGCAGCACCCTCCCCGCATGCCTCGCCGCCGTCGACGCCCAGCAGGCAAAGGCCCGCCGGATGGAGCAGTCCGTCGCCCCCCTGCTGGCCCTGGGCAAGACGCTCTCCGAAGCCCAGAAGGAACGCGCCACCCAACTCATCTACGAGGCCTCCGAGGCCACCGAACAAGCCGCCCGCGCCGCCACCGACCTCCAGG
>DATHXE010000944.1:0-7395 GCA_035459845.1 Tepidisphaeraceae bacterium
ATCCGCCGCGCGTCGATCGGCGGCTCGTTCGGGTCGATGAAGACCGAGTCGTCCGGATACTGCCAGTCCGCGTCGACCTTTCCCGCCGGATCGCGCGCCACGCTCGTGAACATCGCCGGCCCCGGCGGCTGCCAGTTCCGCTGCCGGGCCAGGCGCAAATCTCCGGCGACGGCGCTCAATTCGTACCGCGCGCCCATCCCGACCGGCCAGGAGAGTTCGACGGCACGGAAGAGCGAGAGAATCCAGAGCGTGACGGCGAGCAGCAACAGGGTCAGGCACGCGCCCGGAATGCCAGCGAGGATCGGTGGTACGGACTGATCCGGGGCGTCGCTTTCCGCTTCCGCACCCGGCGTGGACGGGCGCTTGGCGCTGCGGCGGTGCGTCCACCCCCGCGCCGTTACGATCAACAACGCCACCACGAGCCCCCCGCCTATCGCCGCCGGCGCCCACCGCGGCATGTAGACCGGCGGGTACACCGGGACCGTGACGATCGCGTCGTTCTCCCGCTCGCCCCAGGCCGCCAGCGCGTCGTACGCCAGCCGCCGGATCGGGTAGTGCGTCGCCTTCCACTTCCCCTCGGCCCCGGGGAACCGGATGTCCATCCCGTCCGGCCAATACCAGTCGGCGTGGACGTACGGGTCCGTGAGCAGCCCGCGCAGCGCCGCCGCGTTCTCGTCCGACTTCAGTTTCGCCAGCACTACCGCCCCGTTCCGCCGGTCCGCCGGGTCGGCCGACTTGATCCACTGCCGCGCCTTGGCCTCGGCCCGCTTATCCACAAGGATGTTGACGTACTGGGGATAAGTCCGCTTTGACGCCGGGAACGCCTCGGACGTGGGGCTGATGTAAAGTTCGAGCGATCCCGCGTTGGCGTCCGTCGGCCGCGCCGCCTCCGAGCGCAGCCGCGGCAGGATCTGGGCGACCGGGATCCGATCGCCGTCCAGGTCCAGCATCGCCAGCGCCGACCCGCTGTGATTCAGCGGCAGCGGGTTGCGATTCCAGTCGGTCCGGAGCGTGTAATCGCACGCCTTGTACGCCGCCGTGAGCCCCGCCGGCAGCGGCGACTGTTGGGCCAGATACCGCTCCGTCGACCATAGGAAAAACGCGTACTCCGACCCCACCGCGATCACCGGCGGGCCCGGCGCCGCCACGACCACCCGCGCCCCCGCCTCGATCGGCCGACTCGTCGCCCCGCCGGGCTTGATCCGCTCGGTTACCCGCACGGTCAGGCGGCCGGTGCTCACCCCGTCGGCCGTCACGACCCCCGCCTGCTCGACCATCCCGCGCACGATCACGTCCGAGTCCGCCACCGCCCACTCGACGCTGTCCTCCGGGAGCGGGCGCAGGTACGCGCGGGCGGGCGTGGCGGCGACGGCGAGCGCTGCGGTGCAGATATGGAGGAAGATGCGCGCGGCACGACCACACGTCATGTCATTGACCCGTTTGAGGCTCGCGCGGCGAAAAGGTTCCCGCGGTTTTATTCGTGTCGCCGCCGGCTACAAAACCGAGCCACTCGTCGTCTCCAATCCACCGTCAGGCATGTCCGCCGCCCGAGCAGAACGGAGAGCGCCGTGAGCCACAGCAAACCTTGTAGAACCCGAAGCACGATATCGAAGGTGTCAATCATGCCCGGTTATTCGATGCAGTGCCGACGTATGACGGACATGGGCCGCTTCCACCGGTGCCTCCACCGTGGTCTAGCCCTGAAAATTCAGGGAAAACGCATGCGCTGGAGGTGAGTTTACTCTATAAATAACCCGTTGACAGACGCTGGGTTTTATATATAATTATCTAGATCATGTTCAGCTTCGTGTGGGACGATTGGAACGTCGGGCACATCGCCAAGCACGGCGTCACCGCCGCCGAAGCGGAGTGGGTCGTCAATAACGCTCGGCCCCCGTTTCCCAAGGAGCACGGCGACGACAAATACCTCGTCCGGGGGCAGACCCAAACGGGCGAGTACGTCCAGGTGATCTACCTCTTCGAGGCTGAGGCCCATGTCGACTATCAGGAGATCGACCTCGCGACCTACGACCCGGACGCGGAAAACGTCTATGTAATCCACGCTCGCCCGCTCACGAGGGACGAAAAGCGGAACTTCCGAAAGTGATCCCCGGCCCGTTCCCATGACAGGAGAAATCAGAATGAACAACGACACCCCTAAGCCGCCAAAGCGTTTCCGTGACATGACCCCGGCTGAGCGCGAGGCCGCGACGTCGCAGTATGACGCCGAGATGATCGACGTGGAGTCTCAGACACGTCCCCTTTCGCCCGAATCGGCCGCCCGGCACGAGCGGGCGCGGCGGAAGAACCCCGGCGGCCGCCCAGTGGTCGGCAAAGGGGCAGTCGTGATCAGCCTCTCGGTCGAGCGCGGCCTCCTCGAGCAGGCGGACGCGTACGCCCAAGTCGCCGGAGTGTCCCGCTCGGAGCTCGTCGCGACCGGACTTCGGCTCTTGATGAATCGGAAGGTCAAGCCGGCCTCGGGCGAGTAATCCGAACTGTTTGGTTGCCAAATGCCCGCTAGTGAAATCCGGCACAATCCCCGCTATCATCCGACCGCTTATGCCCAAGATCACCGTCGACGGCAAATCGGTCGAGGCCAAGGACAAGCAGATGATCCTGCAGGCCTGCCTCGACGACGGTCTGCAGCTGCCGTATTACTGCTACCACCCCGGCCTGTCGATCGTCGCCTCGTGCCGCATCTGCCTGGTCGAGGTCGAGGGCATCCCCAAGCTCGTCCCGTCCTGCCAGACCCCCGTCCGCGACGGGATGGTCGTCCACACCAAGTCGCCCAAGGCCGTCGCCAACCAGAAGCAGGTCATGGAGTACCTGCTCGTCAACCACCCGCTCGACTGCCCCGTCTGCGACCAGGCCGGCGAGTGCCTCCTGCAGGACTACTCCTACCAGTTCGGCCGCTCCCAGTCGCGCTTCGAGGAAGACAAGCACAAGAAGGCCAAGAAGGACGTCGGCCTCAACATCCTGCTCTACAACGACCGGTGCATCATGTGCACGCGGTGCGTCCGGTTCACGCGCGAGGTCACCGGCACGTGCGAGTTGTACGTCGACGGGCGCGGCCACAAGGAAGAAATCGACATCTTCCCCGGCAAGCCGCTCGACAACCCGCTATCGGCCAACGTCGCCGACATCTGCCCCGTCGGCGCGCTCCTCGACAAAGACTTCCTGTTCAAGCAGCGCGTCTGGCTGCTCAAGCAGACGCCCTCGATCTCGCCAATCGACGCCGGCGGGGAAAACATCTGGATCGAGCACAACGAGGGCGTCGTCTACCGGATCAAGCCGCGCTACAACGCGGACGTGAACACCTGGTGGATCACCGACGACACGCGCTACTCGTATAAGGTCATCAGCGATCCCAAGCGACTCGTCCGGCCGATCCGCACGCAGTACGGCGCGCAGGTGGAAACGAAGTACGACACGGCCGTCAACGACGCCGTCGCGGGCCTGAAGGCCGCCGCCGCGGAAGGCGCGGGGAGCGTGGCCGCGGTGCTCTCGCCGATGATGACGATCGAGGAGGCCTGGCTGCTGGCGACCGGCGTCCGATCGATCGACCCGCAGGCCGTGCTCGCGATCGGCCCGACGCCCACGGCCGGCGCGGATCAGGTCTTCAAGCACCATCTGACCGGCAAAGAGACCTTCCGGATCCAGGCCGAAAAGGTGCCTAACGCCGCCGGCGTTCGCCGGGTGATCAACCTGCTGGGCGGCCCGTCCGCCACGTGGGACGACCTCGTCGCTGCTACCTCCGACAACGTCAAGAAGCTCAAGGCCGCGTGGATCGTCGGGGGATATCTGTCCAATTGGATCCCGACCGATGCGAAGGCCCAGCCGGCGATCTTCAAGAAGGGCTTCCGCGTCGTCCAGGACACGCTGCCGAACGACCTGACCGCCAAGGCCGACGTCGTCCTGCCCACCGCGTTCTGGGCCGAGACCGAAGGCACGTGGGAAAACCACGCGGGCAAGCTGCAGGCCTTCATGGCGGCCGTCCCCGCGCCGGATGGCGTGAGGCGCGCCGGCGACGTGTACGCGAGCATCCTCGGCCGCACCGCCAAATATTCGGCCGAGGCGGTCCGCGGCGAGATCGGCGGCGACCTCGCGGCCGTCACGCTGCCGTCCGAGCGCACCGAAGAACCGGCGTATGAGTTTGTGGACCTGTAATCGCCGATAGCCGACCCTACCATGTCGCACATCGTCCTCCGCCTCGCCATCGTCCTCGCGCTCGTCGCGGCGTGCCCCGCGTGCGCCGAGGGGAAGGTCGAAGGCGAGACGTGGAGGGCCCCCAGGGGCGAGTTCGAAGTGCTGATGCCGGCCGGGTGGAAGAAGGCGGACCTGCCCGCCGCCACCGTCTGGTTCGTCAACGAGAAGTCCGCCGCCGAGAAGCGCTCGGAGTTCATCACCGTCAACGCGATTAAACTGGTCACGAAGAAGACGCTGGACGAGGTCGTCGCGTCGTCGAAGGACGGCTTCGCCAAGCTCCTGCCCGACGTCAAATATCTCGAGGACGGGCCGACCACGCTCGCGGGCATCCCCGCCCACCGGATCACCTGCGCCGGCAAGACCGCGGCGGGCAAACAAGTCCAGATCACCGAGGTGATCGCCCACGCCGCCAAGACGCGGTACGCTGTGAAGTTCACCACCAGCCCCGACCGATACGAAGCGCTCAAGCCGACCATCGCCGCCGTCCTGGCCTCTTTCAAGCCCGGCCCCGAAGAGTCGAAATGACCGCCGACCCGCGCCGAACTCTTGAACCGACCGCGCCCGACTAGTAGGGAAGACGCATGCTCGACTGGATCTTCAACATCCCCCCCTGGGTCTTCATCGCCGTCATCGCCCACCTGGTCATCACCGGGACGGTCGCGTACCTGATCCTGCTCGAGCGCAAGGTCGCGTCGTGGACGCAGGACCGCCTCGGCCCCAACCGCGTCGGGCCGGCCGGGCTCCTTCAGCCGATCGCCGACGGCCTCAAGATGTTCGTCAAGGAGGACTACCGCCCCCGCCACGTCGACAAGGTCCTCTTCACGCTCGCCCCGGCCGTCATGATGATCACCGTGATCATCTCGATCGCCACCATCCCGTGGGGCGGCTCCGTCCAGCGCACGACGACCGTCCGCATCCCGCCCGACGCCACGCACGTCTCGCGCACGGCCGTCATCCAGGCCGCCCTTCCCGCCGGGGCGACCGTCGTCAGCGAGGTCGAGAACCGCGCCCCGCTCATGCGCTACACCGGCGAGCTCGAGACCGGCCACCGCGTCGAGGTCACCTACCGCTGGCCGTTCCAGATCGCCCGGCTCGACATCGGAGTGCTGTTCATCCTCGCCGTCCTCTCCCTGGCCGTGTACGGCGTCGTCATCGGCGGGTGGGCGTCCAACAACAAGTACTCGTTCCTCGGCGGCCTCCGCGCCACCGCCCAGATGATCTCCTACGAGATCCCCCTCGGGCTCGCCGTCATCGCCGTCGTCATCATGTTCGGCACGCTCGACCTGCTCACCCTCGTCGACCGCCAGGCCACCTACTGGGCCGGCTGGGTCCCCGCGTGGAACGTGTTCGCCCAGCCGATCGCCTTCCTCCTCTTCCTGATCTGCATCCACGCCGAGGCCAACCGCGCCCCGTTCGACCTCGCCGAGGCCGAGCAGGAGCTCGTCGGCGGGTACCACACCGAATACTCGTCCATGCGCTTCGGCCTGTTCTTCCTCGCCGAGTACGCCGGCATGATCACCACCAGCGCGATCTGCGTCGCCCTGTTCTTCGGCGGCTGGCACCTCCCGTACCTCGACAAGATCTGGCCCGCGCTGTCGGGCGTCCCGAACGCCGACGGCACCATCGCGACGGCCAACATCGGCGCGACCGAGTCGATCCTGATCGCGATCTTCCGCGCCGTCGTCCTCTACGCGAAGACGATGGTCTTCATCTTTATCTTCATGTGGGTCCGCTGGAGCCTGCCGCGGTTCCGGTTCGACCAGCTCATGGCCCTGGCGTGGGGCGGGCTGATCCCGATCTCGCTCGCGGTGATGGTCGTCACCGCGATCGTCGTGTTCTTCTTCGGCGGCCACCGCGAGATGATCCCCCTGCCGACCGGGCAGTTCGCCGTCGGGCCGGTCCCGGGCAAGATGGCCCTCTGGCTGCTGATCGCCAACGGCCTGCTGCTGATCGGCGTGGCGATCGCCAAAAAGCTGATCCCGCCGGGGCCCGATACGAACCGCAAGGTCGCCATCCCGGGCAGCCGGTTCACGAACACCCACCTGCCCGCCGGCGTGACCCCGACGACCACCACGCCGACCGTCGAGAACGTGCCGTCGTAGAATAAAGAGCACCCATGAAAGACGCCGACGTCATCGAGCTCGCCGAGCCGCGCATCAGCTACGCGGACCAGTTCTATATCCCGCAGGTGCTGATCGGCCTGGGGACGACGCTCAAGCACATGTTCAAGGTGCTGACCGGCACCGACCGCGTCATCCAATACCCCGAGGAGCGGCGCGAAGACTTGTCCGTCGAAGACGGCGGCATGGAGCTCGACACCTACCGCGGCGTGCACCGCCTGAACAAGGACGAAGAGGGCCGCGTCAAGTGCGTCGCCTGCTTCATGTGCAGCACGGCCTGCCCGGCCCGGTGCATCCACATCGAGGCCGCCCCCAGCCCCTGGCCCGACCGCGAGAAGTACCCCCAGAAGTTCGACATCGACGAGCTCCGCTGCATCTACTGCGGCATGTGCGAGGAGGCCTGCCCCGTCGACGCGATCGAGCTCACCCACGAGTACGACATCGTCGGCCTGACGCGGCAGGAGATGATCTTCGACAAGTCGAAGCTGCTCAAGATCTACGACATGACCGTGAAGGGCGAGCCGATGTGATTCGCCGCGCCCCTCACTCCGCCGCGTACGCCTCGCGCTCGAACGGGTTGTCGTGATACGCGTCCCCCCGCCGAATCCAGATCCACGCCGACGCCAGTAAATACGCCGGGATGAACAGGGGGCCCCACCGCTCGACCTGGCGGACGTGGACTCGCTCGTGGCTGCGCGTGCGGTCGTGGGTTTTCGGGTCGCGCGCGATGACGACGTGGCCGAGGGTCATCGCCGCCGCCCCACCCGGCAGCGGGACGAGTCTCCGAAGCACGAACCCCGCGAACCCGCCCCACACCTCGAGCACGCCCGTGTGCACCCGCGCCCGGCCGCCGGTGACGAGCGTCAACACCGCCGCGCCGAGGCCGACCGACGTCGTCGGCAGTGCCCAGAGGTAGGCGAGCGGTCGGAGGACTACCGGCAGCGGGCGGAGGGGCATTCGGGGCGCGTTATACCCGATAGCTGCAACGCAACGCGTTGCTGACGTGCGGTACGCGACTCAGTTCGTGAACAGACACTCTTCGAGGGTCGGACGCGTCAGCAACGCGTTG
>DATHXE010000945.1:0-3899 GCA_035459845.1 Tepidisphaeraceae bacterium
GCCCGCGCACCTCGAGGGCCGGCCGAAGCCCGCCCGCGGGCGTCACCAGGACCGTCAGCGTCTGCCCCGCGTCCAGCGCGATCGTGAACTCGTCCACGTCCGCCGCCGATCCGATCGCCCCGGCCGTCGATGTTTGGTACACCAGCGCCCCCGCCGGCGCGACCTGCGTCACCGCCGGCAACGCGCGCGTGCCGATGTCGACGTTCACGCTCACGCCGAACGCCACGCCCGGGAAACCGTTCGCGTCCGTCACCGCCCCGGCCGCCAGCGCGAACGTCAGCGCGCCCTCGGCCGTCACCCCGGCGACCGTGTACCGCACGGTCAGCCCGCCGCTCCCCGCCACGACGCCCGCCCCGGTCACGGTGCCCTGAGACAGCGTCACGTCGCCCGTCCCCACGCTGGCCGGGTCGACCGCCTCGTTGAACGCCAACTCGATCGTGGTGAACGGAATCGTCACGGTCGACCCATTCGCCGGCGCACTCGAGACCACCGCCAGCGCCTGCGCGTCGTACGCGAAATTCGCCGTGTATCGGTCGGCCGGCGACTGCCCCGCCGTCCCGTCCGAATTCTGGTCCATCGCCGACCCGTCGTCCCCCGCCAAAATCTGCGGCCCGACCGTCAGCGCGTACGACCCGTTCGCCGACTGCGCCGCGAACGACACCCGCAGCGTCGTGTTCGCGTTCAGCCACGTGAACCCAGTCACCTGCCCGCGCAGGTCCACCCCGCCCGGCCCCGTGAACGACGCCAGATCGTCGGCGACCGCGAACGACGCCGGGTTCATCGCCTTCGAGAACGTGATGTCGACCGCCGTCACCGGCGCCGTCTGCGCCCCCACCGGCGAGTGCGCGATCACCCGCGGCTTGAGCAGGTCCACCGGGACGTCGAACGCCGGCGTCACCGTCGACCCCGCGCTCGACGCGTTCACGAACGAGTACCCCATCCCGCGCCGCGCGAACGCCGTCCAGATCTGGAACCGGTTTGCCCCGCCCGTCCGCACCAGGTCCGCCTGCAGGATCGCGTCGCGCGCCTGCAGGAACGACGGGTTGGCCGGCTGGAGCTTGAGCGCGTCCGTCACCAGCTGAAGCGCCAGGTTGTTCCCCCCGTTGCGCCCCGCGATGGCCGGGTCGTAGCCCTGCGAAATGTCCGCGCTGTACCCGTGCTTCTCGATCAGCAGCCACGCCAGGTCCCACAGCACGGTCGCCCAGATCTCGCCCGTGTTGTGTTCTTCCTTCGTCGGGTCAGAGTTGTAGTGCGCGATCGTCAGCGGGTCGACCGCCATGTCGAACGAGTACGGGTACCGGCGGATCCCCGCCCCTGTCGTCGCGTTCTCCCCCAGCACGTACGTTCCGACCGGGTACCGCCCGAGCTTCGTGTCCGTCGCCTTCATCGTGAACATCAGCCCCCACCAATCGCTCCACCCCTCGCCCATCCCTGACGACTGGACCGCCGACAGCGCGTTGGCGTTCGCCGGCCCGCCCGTCAGCCGGTTCGACACCCCGTGCCCGTACTCGTGCACGATGATCTGGTTGTCCAGGTCTCCGTCGCGCCCGGGCGACGTGTAGTTGAACAAGTACATCTGCATCCGCGGGACCTGGCCGTCCGGCGGCGTCGCGAAGTTCGCGTTGTTCGTCCCCGACCCGTCCTGCGCGTCGGCCTGCACCGCGTCGCCGCCCAGCCCGGCCCCGCCGTAGTTGAGCGTCTGGAAGTTCCCCGCCGGCTCCGTGAACCCGTACCGCGCGTGCACGTCGTGGAGCAGGTTGTTCCAGTAGAACAGGTTCGTCGTCGCCGCGTCGCGGTAACCGCTGGGCGCCAGCGCCAGGTCCAGCGGGAAATCGAACGACAGCCCCGCCCCGCCCGACGGCCGCGACCCGCCCGTGTTGTTCGCGTCGACGTCGTCCTGCGCGCTGACGTTGTTCCCCCGCGTGTCGGTGAACTCGGGCCCGGCGACCCCGTTCGTGTCGTGCCACCCGTACGGCGAATACGTCGGGTCGTGCGGGTCCGTCAGCAGCGTCCGCGTGCCGTCGACGGGCGTCTCCGTCGGCGCCGCGTAGACGTTGTACGCCGCGCGCGACACCCAGTCGTGCGCCGCCAGCGGCGCGCCGGTGTTCGCGTCGACCGCCATCGAGTACCAGTGCGCGTCGTCGGTCGTCCGGACCGCGAATTGCCACGACAGCTTCAGCCCCGCCGGCGTCGCCAGGTACTCGAGCTTCGTCGTGACCGGGTCCTTCGACAGCGCCGGCGCGGAAAACCGCTGGGGCTCGCGGCGCGGGGTCGCCAGGGCGACGGTCCGCTGGCCGCGCGGGCGCCCCGCCCCGGGGAACAACGCGTGCGCCGCGTCGACCGCCGCTGCCGCCAATACCGGCGCCGACCGCGCCACGGCCCGCGCCCCGCGCGGGGAGGTCGACGCCCCCGCCACAAACCCGCCCCCGACGCTCAGAACGCGCCCGTCCCGCGTCACGTTCACGTTCATCGTCGCATTCACGACCGCGATGCCGTTCACGCGCTGCTGCAGGTAGACGTGCGTGACCCCCGTGTCGCGGTCCGTGTACGCATCCGTCACCACCGGGTCCGCCACGTCCGCGCGCGTCAGCCCGAGCGCCCCCGAGTTCGCCGCCAGGTACCCCAGCGCCACCGCCACGGGCGTGCCCCGCGTCGCCTTCGACAGATACCCGCCCGGCTGGTGGACGAACCTGCTCGGCGGCTGCCACGGCGCCGCCACCTCGCCCACCGGCGACCCGTCCAGCATCACGCGCGACTCCAGCCGCTCGACCATCCCGCGCCTCCGCGCAGCCCCGCCAGACGAACCCCCACGCCCACCCGCCGCCCCATTACCCGATTGTGCCCGCATGATTCTCTCCCACGCGGGTGCGGTCTGCCC
This sequence comes from Tepidisphaeraceae bacterium, assembly GCA_035459845.1. Taxonomy (GTDB): domain Bacteria; phylum Planctomycetota; class Phycisphaerae; order Tepidisphaerales; family Tepidisphaeraceae; genus DASPKW01. The sequence continues at coordinate 2,879 of DATHXE010000945.1, forward strand.
GCGCGCCGCTCTCGTTCCGCCGATGCCGGCCTCCCAGCCGCCCATTCCACTCAAAACCGACCAGCCGAGTCTATCAACCGCCGGCCCAACTTCCAGCACGATTCGAGCCGATGCGCCCGTCCGCCTCTTCGGTGTTTGCCCCGCGGGTCGCGGCATTCCGGTGCGCCCCGCAACCGGAGGTCCGCCGCAAAACCGGGGAGGTGCGGGCATTTCTTGACTCTCCCACGACTCCCCCTAGCATGACCCGGGCTTGAACTCCACCGTCAAACCACCCTCCCCCGGCAGCGTGCCGGCACCCTCCGAACCCAAGCCGTCCGTCGGCAGCCAGTCCGTCCTCGAGCTGATCGGTAACACGCCCCTGTTATCGTTCAAGCGCCTCGGCCGCGAACTCGCGCCGGCCGTCCGCATCCTCGCCAAGGCCGAGTGGTACAACCCCGGCGGTTCCGTCAAAGACCGCGCCGCCATGTCGATGATTCTCGACGGCGAGCGCCGCGGCCTGCTCCACCCCGGCAAGACCCTCGTCGACGCCACCAGCGGCAACACCGGCATCGCCTACGCCATGATCGGCGCCGAGCGCGGGTACCGCGTCAAACTCGCCCTTCCCAAGAACGCGTCCATCGAGCGCAAGCAGTCGCTCCTCGCCTACGGCGCAGAACTCGTCCTGACCGACCCCGGCGAGGGCACCGACGGCGCCCAGCGGTACGTCAAGGACCTGGTCGCCCACCACCCCGACCGCTACTTCTACCCCGACCAGTACAACAACGACGCCAACTGGCGCGCCCACTACGAGACCACCGCCCTGGAGATCTGGCGGCAGACCGACGGCCGCGTCACCCACTTCGTCGCCGGCGTCGGCACGTCCGGCACGTTCATGGGCGTCACCCGTCGCCTCAAAGAACTCAACCCGGGCATCAAGTGCATCTGCATGCAGCCCGACCACCCCCTCCACGGCCTCGAGGGCATGAAGCACATGGCCTCCGCCCTCGTCCCCGGAATCTACCAGCCGGCCGTCGCCGACGAG
>DATHXE010000946.1:0-5355 GCA_035459845.1 Tepidisphaeraceae bacterium
GCGGGCGTGGCGTCGCCGGTCACGAGCACGTCGCCGACGGCTTCGACGTCCTGCCAGTAGTCGCGGGCGTAGCGGAGGCGGACGGGGAAGCGCTGGCGGCCCTCGACGGTCGTGGTGACCTTCGAGCCGCCCAGCGCGGTCTCGATGGCCTGGTTGACGTCGGCGATCTTGACGCCGAACCGCTGCAGCTTCTCGGGGTCGGGGCGGATGTCGAGGTAGCGCTTGCCCATCGCCTGGTCGACGACGACGTCGGACGCGCCCGGGACGGTGCGGAGGCGCGCGGCGATGTCGTTGGCGACGGACTGCATCTGTTCGATGGATCGGGCGAGTCCTGAGTCCTGAGTGCCGAGTCCTGAGGGGTTGGTTGCGGGTTGTGCCGCCGTGATCGGGCCGAACACCTTGACGCCGATCTGCGTGCGGACACCGGTGGCGAGCATGTTGATACGGTTCTGGATGGGCTGGGTCCAGGTGTTGCCCCAGCCGGGGACCTGCAACTCGGCGTCGAGCTCCTTCTGGACGTCGGACTTGGTCTTGTGCCAGAGGTAGAGTTGTTTGCCGAGAGTGGGGGTGGCGACGTCGGCGATCTCCTTCAGTAGCGCGGGCGTGGGCTCGGCCTTGCCGGCCAGGGGGGTGCCGCGGGCGGCGCGGAGGAGGTTGTCGATCAGCAGGCGATTGATCTCCGGGACGGCGTAATCGAACAGGCGGTGGTCGCGCTCCTTCACGCGGGTGGCGACCAATTCCTCCCGGCGGTGCTCGATCGAGGCGAAAAGGCGCTCGGCGAACGTGGGCGTGGCGGCGCCGAGCGACCGGCGGACGAAGTCGACGGCGGCCCGGGCGGCGGAGTCGTGATCGGTCAGCAAATCGTCCCGCGCATCAACGTGGCCGATCGTCGTCATCTCCCGGCGGAGCGTGTTGATCAGGGCGTCGGCTTCTTCCTGGCGCGGGAGGCGGGCGAGGTGGTCGGTGTGCGGGGCGGCGAGCTTGATCAGCGCGGCGCGCTCGGGGGCGGTCGGTTGGCGGCGCAGGCCGCGGTTTCGGTCGGCTTGGGCGAGCACCTGATCGATCGCGTGGTCGGCCAGTGCGGCGGCGAGCTCGGTGTGGTGGCGGTCCTGATCCTGGCGGGCGAACAGGCGCGTCGCGCGGTCGAATTGCGGGAGCAGGCCGGGCGTGGCGACGCCGTCGCCCTCCACGGCGGTGTGGAGCAGGTTGCGGGCGCCGGCGAGGTCGGGCGGCAATATAGCCGACTGATCGGTGACCTTCTGCCAATCGATACTGCTCGCGGCGAGCAGGCCGCGCTTCTGCAACTTGGCGGCGAGGACGGCCGCCTGGCGCATCGCGTCGTCCTTGTCGAGCTTGCGCCTCGGCCAGTGGTGAACCGGGTGGAGGTTGATCACCGTCTCGACCATCTCCAGCGGTGACGGGTCCGTGGGCGTGTCGGCCCTGCCAATCTTGCCGACGACCTGCTCGACCTCGGGCAGCGACCGGATCACGCGGTCGCGCAGGATGACGTCGTCGACGGCCTGGGCCATCGCGATCCGCGGGCTGGCGGTCGGCATGTCCATCAGCGAGCCCTCGTCGAGCTCGGGCTTGAACTCGCTGCCGAGCTTCGTGAAGCGCGAGTCGGCGACGTACGCGAGGGCGACGATGCCGACGCCCAGCGCGACCTTCTTGAGCGTCCGTGGGACGAAGCAGACGACCAGGCCGAGCGACACGGCCAGCGCGATCTGGGCGACGATCGGGTTCTTGAAGAACCCGGCCGCCAGGACGAGGATCGTGCCCATGATGAACCACACGGCCGCCGGGCGGTCGACCATCCAGCTCAGCATCGGCTTGTAGACATGGATGAACGACCGGACGATCGGGTTCTGTTCTTCGCTCTTGAGCTTTCCGCGAACGAAGATCGGGATCAGCGCCGGCACGAGCGTGATCGCCATCAGCGACACGCCGACCATCGCGAACGACTTGGTGAACGCCAGGGGGTGGGCGAGCTTCCCTTCCATGCCGCCCAGCGCGAACACGGGGAGGAAGGAGATGAGCATGATCAGGACGGAGAAGAAGATCGGCCGGCCGACCAGGCGGCAGGCGCGGATGACGGCCTCGGTGGTGTCGCCGGTGACGCGGAAAGGATGAAGGATGACGGATGAAGGATGAGCAAAAGCGGCGGCCGCGCGCACTTCATCCTTCATCCTTCCTCCTTCATCCTTCGCCTCCTTTGTGAGCTCGTGCGTGGCGTTCTCGACCATCACGACGGCGGCGTCGACGAGGATGCCGATGCTGATCGCGATTCCGCACAGCGACATGATGTTGCTCGGGATGCCGGCGTAGTACATGAACAGGAACGACACGAGCACGGCCATCGGGAGCGTGACGCAGACGACGATCGCGCTGCGGAGGTGCGTGAGGATCAGGAGGATCGCGACCGACGCGATGATCATTTCCTCCTTGAGCGTGCGCGTGACGGTGGCGATGGCGGACTCGATCAGGCGGGTGCGCTCGTAGAACGGGACGACGCGCACGCCCGCGGGCAGGCCGGGGGTGAGCTCGCGAATCCGCGCCTTGATCGCCTTGGTGACTTCGAGCGGGTTCTGGCCGTAGCGCATCATGACTACGCCACCCACGGCCTCGCGGCCGTCCTTCTCGAGCGCGGACCGGCGGAACTCGGGGCCGAATTGCACGGCGGCGAGCTGCGCGAGCGTGATCGGGACGCCGTTGCGACTCGCGACCTCGACGTTCTCCAGGTCCTTGATCCCGCGCAGCCAGCCGAGGCCGCGGATCTGGTACTCCGTGTTGCCCTGGACGAGCGTCTTGGCGCCGACGGACTGGTTGGAACTGGCGATCGCCGTGTAAAGGGCCGACAGGGGGATGTCGTAGAGGCGCAGGCGCGCGGGGTCGACGTCGACCTGATATTCGCGGACGAACCCGCCAACGCTGGCGACCTCGGCGACGCCGGGGACGGCCGACAGCTGGTAGCGGACGGTGAAGTCCTGGATCGCGCGGAGTTCGTCGAGGGACCGGCCCGCGCCCTCGACGGTGTACCAGAAGATCTGGCCCAGCGCGTTGGCGTCGGGCGCGAGCTGTGGCGTCACGCCGGCGGGAAGCTGGCCCGCGACGGTGCTCAGGCGCTCGAGGATGCGCGTGCGCGCGAAATACGGGTCGGTCTTGTCGTCGAAGATGACCGAGACCATCGAGAAGTTCGGCTCGGACGCCGAGCGGACCGTGCGCACGCCCGCCAAGCCCTGGAGCTGGACCGAGAGCGGGTACGTCACCTGGTCCTCGATCTCCTGCGGGCTCCGGCCCATCCAGTCGGCGAACACGATCACCTGGTTCTCGGACAGGTCCGGGATCGCGTCGACCGGCGTGCGCAGCAGCGCGTAGACGCCCCAGATCGCGATGCCGATCCAGGCGACGATCACGAGCCAGCGGTTGCGGATCGAAAACTCAATAATGCGGGGAATCATGGATCATCTCGTTTAGCCGCGACCCGAAGGGCAAGCGTCAGCGCCGCCCGCAGGGGAGCGCGTTCGGCGCGGTGTCGCGCAACCACAGAGTTCAATGCACGTGCCCCGGCGCCGACTTCTCCGACCCCGCTTTCACCGCGCCACCCCCGCGCTCTCCGCGCCTCTGCGGTGAGTCAGCCTCTTCGAGCGGCGCCGGATTCAACCGGTTCTCCGAATCCACCAGGAACGCCCCCGCCGTCACGACGTGGTCGTTCTCCTTGAGTCCCGACAGCACCGGGTACAGGTCATCGGACGACAAGGGCCCGAGCGTCACGGCGCGCAGGTCGAACACGCCGGGGGCAGTCTGCACGTAGACGATCTTCCGCGTGCCCGTGTCGATGACGGCCGAGCGCGGGATCGCCAGGGCGTGTGCAGCGTGCGATGCGATGTCCGTGCCGGCGGGCGCGGGCGGCGCGGCGCGGGGGAGATTCTCCACCGGGCCGCCGCAGTCGAGCATCCGCTGACCCATGTACGGGTTGACCGCGGTCGCGCTGGCGGGCTGGAGCCAGTAGGGCTTGTCCTGCATCGGGCAGCGGAAGATCTGCACGGGCGGGGCATCGACCGGTTGGCCGGTGATCTTGGCGACGTCGATCAGCGCGTTGGAGACCTTCTTGAAGGTGGTGCGGAGGGCCTTGATGTCCTCGCCGGGCGTCTCGTTCACGGCGGCGGTCAGGCGGGCGAGCGCGTCCTTGAGCGCGGGGTCGGCGGCGAGCGGTTCGAGGGTCGTCACGCTCTGTGCGAGGAGGGCGGGAACGCCGTCGAGCTTGTCGTTGGCGAGGAGGTCGGAGGCGCGCAGGTAGGGCTGGAGGGCTTGCTGAAGGATTGCCGATTGCCGATTGCCGGTTGCCGATTGAAGGGGAGTCGAGGGCGATGTTGCCGGGCGACTGGAGGCACCTGCGGCCGGCATTGCGGGCACGCTGATCCGCGCGGTGGCGAACATGCCGGGGCGTAGCCGCAGGTCCTTGTTCGGCACCTCGATCCGCGCGTCGAGCGTCCGCGTCTCGGGGTCGAGCGCGAACGCCACGAACGTGACCGTGCCGGTCAGCGGTTCGTTCGGCAGCGCGTCGACCGTGACCGATACTTTCTGGCCGATGTGCACGAGCGGGATGTCGGCCTCGTACACCTTGGCGCGCAGCCAGAGGGAGGAGAGGTCGGCGATCGTGTAGGCGGACTGGCCGACCTGCAGGTATTGGCCGGGCGTGACGTCCTTGCGGACGACGATGCCGGCGAGCGGCGAGGCGACGGGGAAGTGCGTGGGCACCTTGCCGGAGGCGTCGAACTCCTTGTCGAGTTTGTCGAGCTGCTCGCGGGCGATGCCCCAGAGGACGAGCTTCTGCATCGACGCGTTGTAGACGGCCGACGCGTCGGCGCGGGCCTCGGGCGCGGCGTCGGCGGGCAGGTCGTTGACGCGCTTGCGGGCCTGGAGGTACTCGCGCTGGGCGGTGAAGACCTCGGGCGAGTAGAGCGAGTAGACGGGCTCGCCGGCCTTCACGGATTGGCCGGTGTAGGTGACGAAGAGCTCGTCGGCGCGGCCGGCGACGCGGGCGGAGATGTTCGCCAGCCGCGTCTCGTCGTAGTCGAGCAGGCCGAGCGCGCGGACGTGGCGGACCAGCGGCTTGAATGCCACCGGCGTGGTCGCGACCCCCGCCATCGCGACGCGATGCGGCGAGAGCTGCACGCGGTCGCGGACGGCCGCCGCGCGCTCGCCGGGCGTGCGCTTCTTGAGGTCCATGCTGCAGATCGGGCACAGGCCCGGCTGGGTGCGGACGACCTGCGGGTGCATGGGGCAGTAGTAGTCCTCGCCCGGCGCCGTTTGGCCGTACGCGTGGTCGGGCCGCGTCCACTTGTCGACCCGGGC
>DATHXE010000947.1:0-5802 GCA_035459845.1 Tepidisphaeraceae bacterium
GCCGGCCTTCGGGCCGCCGCCGCCCGCAAGGCCGGGAGTCTTGACGAGCTGGCCAAGGTCGCGTTCACCGAGGGCGCGGGCACGGCGCTGCGCCGCGAGGCGATCCAGGTGCAGATGGCGCAGCCGGACGCGCCGGCACGGCTCGAGGCGATCTACAAGGACGGGAGCGTTCCGGATCAGAAGGCCGTGCTCGAGGCGCTGATCTCCCCGATCGTCACGGGCACGTCGGCGCACAGCGCGGTGGCGGACAAGGTGCTGGTCGGGTGGATGGACAAGCTGCTGGCCGGTCAGGTGCCGCCGGAGCTTCACCTGGACCTGCTGGACGCCGCCGCGAAGTCGAGCAACAAGGAACTGGCGGCCAAGGTCGCCGAGTACGAGAAGCGGCGCGACCCGAAGGACGCGCTGGGCGCGTTCGCCGAGACGCTCGTGGGCGGCGACGCCAAGCGCGGGGAGAAGATCTACCTCGAGAAGGGCAGCGTCGCGTGCGTGCGGTGCCACAAGGTGGGCGGCGAGCAGGTGGTCGTCGGTCCGGACCTGCTGGGCGTGGGCACGCGGCACGACCGCCGGTACATGCTCGAGTCGATCGTCCGCCCCAACGCGGTGATCTCGCCGGGCTTCGAGACCGTGCTGCTCAAGCTCAAGGGCAACGAGACGCGCGCGGGCGTGCTGAAGAAGGAAACCGACAAGGCGATCGTCCTGGCCGACCCGGAGGAGGGCGAGACGGTGTACGAAAAGTCGGAGATCCTGGGCCGGGAGAAGGGCCTGTCGCCGATGCCGGAGGGTCTCGAAAAGATGCTCACGAAGCGCGAGCTGCGGGACCTGGTGGAGTACTTGTCGGGGTTGAAGGACGCGAAGGCGCCAAGCGCGGCGGGGCAGTAGTTGATCGGACGGCTCCTTCCGGGTGCCATGCCCTCGCAAGCCGCCGGGCAACGTGACTCTGGCGAACGGCGGCCTCGGCTTGCGTGGGCATGCCCCAGAGGCGTTCGATCACCACGTCTTTCGCGGCACGCCATCGAGGTCGAGCGGAATCGGCCCGCTGCCGGTGCCGGCGTAGTCCGCCGCACTTGACCACTTCCACCCGTCAGCGCGCTGACACAACCCGCGCCTCACCGGATTTTTGTTCACGTACTCGATCTTCTCCCAGATCTCGCGGTCGCTCCAGATGTTCCGGTCGTACCCGCCGCCGCGCTGCCAGAATCGCAACGTGACGCGCCCGTCCATCGCTATGTCAGCCATTGCAGACCGTGACTCGGGAGCTTCGCGACGAACGAACGCCGCCGCGCGCCGGGCGACCGGCAGTTTGATCGCCGAGAGGATGTCGCCGATCTCGTACGTGTCGGCCAACGGGAGAAGGAGCAGATGGGCATGCTCGGGCATGATTACGTATGCCCAGAGATCGAACGGGTGCTTTTCGCGCGCCGTGCAGACCGCATCTATGAACCACTGGCGCGAGCGGTCGCGCGAGAGGAACGGTCGGCGGCGATAGCACGAGAACGTGAGATAATGGACGTGGCCAGCGACGTTGATGCGTCGGCAGTGCTTTCGTTCGGGGATGGGATGTTTGTCGTCGTCCACGATGGTCAATCGAGCGCATCTGGGGCATGCCCACGCCCCGCGAGGACGCATCTCACGCGAATTGCGCCGCTAGCGCGGGTGCGAGGGCATGGCACCCGGAAAGCGGAAATGACCCCGTCGGCCTCCTATTTCCCCCGTTCGTACTTCAGGCATGGCTGCCCCATGCGCGAGGCGTAGAACACGTCGCCGGTCGGGTCATAGGCGACGTTGACGAACCAGCCGGGGTTGCTGGTCTCGTAGCCCTTGGCGGGGAGTTGGATGACGTCGGTCCAGGTTTGGCCGGCGTCGCGGGACTCGATGATCACGCCCTTCTTCGTGAGCGTCACGACGTGCTTTTCGTCCTTGCCGAAGTAGGGGCCCCAGGGGCTGGGCGCGGGGGTCTTTTCGCCCTGCTTTGCCCACGTCGCGCCCTTGTCCTTGGAGACGATCAGGAAGGTGCCGGGCGGGTTCTTGGGGTCGGGGACGGCGCCGGGCAGGAGGGGGTCGCGGGCCATCCAGTAGAGCGCGCCGTCGGGGCCGGTGACGGCGAGGCGGCCGAGCGGGGTGAACTTCGACGCCTCGGCCCAGGTCTTGCCGCCGTCGGTCGAGCGCTGGATGCCGTCGAGCTTGACGGTCATGAGCGTGTCGGCGCCCGCGACGCCGACGGCGGAGAACTCCTTGTGCTTTTCCGACTTGGCCCAGGACTTCCCGCCGTCGGTCGAGTGCATGAGCTGCCCGCCGGATTCGTGGTGCATGCCGAAGAGGGTCTGCGGTTCCTCGGCCGTCCAGTCGACGGCGACGTAGTCCCAGTTTCGGCCGACGTCCTTGAGCGGGCGCCAGGTCTTGCCGTTGTCGAGGGTGAGGGCGCACTTGCCGTCGAGCATGGCGCAGACGAACCGGCCGGGCCTGGCGTAGTCGACGGCGATCGCATAGCCGGTCTCGCACCGGCCGCCGACCGCGCCGCCGTCGCACCGGGCGAACGTCTTACCCTTGTCCGACGAGCGGAACAGGCCCTGGCCGGAGATGACCATGAAGACGTCGCCGGAGGCGCGGTCGACGTGCACGCCGGCGCTGGCGAACGGCCAGGCGGGCTTCTTGCCCTCGGCGGTGAGCTTCTCGAGGACCGGGTCGGAAATGTTGACCCACGCGGAGGCGGGCGCGGGTTCGGCGCGCGCGACGAACGTGACCAACGCGAGACTCCCGGCGATCAGACGTGAGAGATTGCGCATGACGTTGATACCCGGCACGCGCGATTCCGTTCGCTTGCGGAGCGCCCCTCGAAAGCCCACGGAGCTTGCTCCGTGGGTTCCCACGGAACGAAAAAGAAGCACCCCCCGCGAACGGGGGGCGCTCTTTTCGAAGCGAAATCTCACTCTCGCCTCGGTGATCCGTTGTGATTGATCTTATCGGCGTGAACGGCGCATCAGGCCCGCGCCGGCGACGGTGGCGAGCAGGCCGACCGTGCCCGGCTCGGGGATCGGGCTGCCGGTGACGGGGTTGAGCGAGAGGGCGCCGGCCGTGCTCGTGCGGTAGACGTGCAACTCGTACGGCGCGAAGCTGTCGACGAGCTGGTTTCCGGTGAGGGTCTCGGTGCGGCCCTCGTCGAACACGTCGAGCAGGGTGATGCCCGCCGGGAGCCCGGCGAGCGAGATCGTCGCGCCGTCGACGGTCGTGTTCGACATGTTGAGGACGAAGAAGTAGTCCCCGTCGACGGTCGACCGCCAACTGGTCTCGAGCTTGTTGTTCGAGGTGGTGACGCCGCGGGTCGACGGGTTCCAGGCGTTGTTGAGGATCTTCCCCAGCCGGGTCATCTTGCCGTTCTGGACCGTCATCTCGTCGACGATCTCCTGTGGCGTGCCGTCGTACTGGAACGCCCGGCCGACGACCTGGGAGAAGTAGACGATGCCGCTGGCGCCGTGGTTGATCGCGTTCCAGACCTCGGCCCGGAACTCGCCCGTGGTCGGGGCGCGGCCGCCGGTCGTGTTGATCCACTGGTAGCTCGTCTCGATGTACGAGAAGAACTTCTTCGGGACGCCGTTGGAGGATGCGCGGAGGCGGTCGGTCGCAAGGCCGACGAACCCGAGGTCGGCCGGGCGGCCCCAGTTGACCGGGTACCAGTCGGCGGCGATCCAGTCGCCGGCCTTGACCCACTCGGTGTACTTCGAGTTCGACGGGGTGACCAGCGGCCCGGCGAAGTTCACCCAGACCGGCTTGGTCGGGCTGATCGCCTTGAGGTTGTTGTAGATGTCGATGTTGGCGGCGGGATTCGGATTGTGGTTGGGTAGGTCCGGCTCGTCGAGCTGGGTCCACGCCATCAGGTTCTTCTTCTGCAGGTCGTTGGCGGGGTTGGCGGACGGCCAGCGGGCGTAGTAGAGCCCGCGCGCCTCGGCGGCGGCGTCCCACTGGTCCATCGTGTGGTTGGACCAGCTCTTCTCGTACTGGAAGAGGGAGTTGATCCCGCGGCCCTTCCACTTGTCGAAGCTGTCGATCGGCTGGGAGTGGACGCCGATCGGGAAGAAGCTCGGGTTGGGGAGTTGCGCGCCGGCCGTGGCGGCCGAGGCGATCAGGACGAACGAGGCAAACACGGCCCGCGCGGGCCCGCGCTCGGTACCGATCCGGTGGGTGCTGGGAGCACAGCGATACGACATCTCCCGGTCCTCCGCGTTCTGGCGTGGCCCCTTTTTGCCCTCGCGTACAAAGATCTGCGGTAATTCGTCGGCCTGTCAGCCGAGTAATCGGGCCGGATATTAACCCGGTTTACCAGATTATCCAGTTTCCTTTTATGAGACGACAGGACTGTAAGATCCCGTGGGAGGGGCAATTAGAGCGCGAGATTATGAGACCTGTGTGAGAAATTGCGGCGTTTTGAACGGATTGAGTTGCGCAAGTGAGGGCGTCGCCAGCAAATCGGTGTGAGGTGGTGTGAGGAAGGGCACAGACCGCTAGAATGAGCGCATGCCGTTCGTCGTGCGCGACATTCAACAAACGCCCAACCCGAATGCGCGGAAATTTATCCTCGATCGAACGATTGCAGAGGCCGCGACGAGCTTTCTGAATCCGGCTCAGGGAAAGGAGCACCCGATCGCCAGTCAACTATTTGAAATCGCGGGGGTTACGAGTGTATTGCTGCTCGGTGATTTCGTGACGGTGAACAAGGTGGCGGAGGCCAAGTGGCCGGTTATCGTCAAAAGGGTGCGAAAAATACTGGAGGAAAACAGAAACCGGGGTCGATAGAATAAAAAAATCGGTTAGCATGACGAACCGATTTCTCAACACGCACGTAAGACTGGTGTTTCTTCCCTCCTTGCCCCGCAGGTCTCACCCACGCCTGCGGGGTTTTTTTATGCGCGGAGGGAAGGCCAGAGCCGCTGAAGCGGCCCCGCCGGGCGGCGATTCTGTGGTGCCCCTCATTCGGTTCTCACGCTCCCGCGATATGCTGCCATACGCGGTTGACGGTCGAGCGTTGAGTCGCCCCGCCGACCCTTTACGAAGTGCTCCAAGGTTGCCCCGCGGACGAACCACCCACGTCCGCGGGGCGTTTTCTTGCGCGGAATGAACCACGAAGGGCACGAAAGGCACGAAGGCATCAATTGCCAATGCTTTGATGGCTCGAACAGCAGGCGCTTACTCGTCGCTCGTGATATCCTCGGCGGGCATTTTCTCTGCGATGCCGCGGGGGATGCGGCCGGTGGGGAAGAGGACGGTGACGCGCGAGCCGCCGTGGGCGATGCAGATTCGCCCGGCGGGGTCGAGCCAGATGCGCAGCGGGGCGGGGTCGGTCGGGACGTGCCGGCCGAACGCGGCCTCGAACGTCACCGGCTCATCCGGCGGGGCGGCGGTGTCGGGGTCGGGGCGGTTCTCGCGCAGGCGGACGATGCGCCCGGGCTCGTTGAACAGGAAGAGCAGGCCGTCGCTCGCGCGGAGGAGCGTGGGCCTGGCGGCCGAGCCGACGGCCTTTTCTGGAAGCGGCCAAGTGACGAGTTGACCGTCGGCGCCGAGGATCTGGAGCGACTGGGCGCCGCCGTAGTAGCGGACGCCGTCGGGCGTGACGAGGAGGGGGGCGCCGAGGGCGGCGATCTCGTTGTCGGTCGACGACGTCGCGGTGGCAGGTGATTGCGATGTCGTTGTCGTTGCGGATCGCGTCGTCGCGGTGGTCGTGGCCGGTGAGCGCCGTCGCGTGGGGACGGGCGGGTACGTGGGCACGGGGACGTCGCCGGGCTCGGTGAAGACCTTCTCCTTGGCGGGGTC
>DATHXE010000948.1:0-2548 GCA_035459845.1 Tepidisphaeraceae bacterium
CCGCCTCGGGTAGCCCATGGCCGGGCGTGTGGATGGCCGTGTACAGGGCGAGCAGGAGCAGGACGATGAGCAGGCTACGCGCGGTGGGCGACCCGAGGATCGACACGGCCGCGTCGCCCCACGTCGGCGTGAAGTTGGCCACGACCTGGTAATTGCGCGCCGCGACCAGCGCGTCCAGCGTCGCGTACTCGCCCGTCGCCAGGCCCAGCTTGACGGCCGTCCGCCCGTCGACGGTCAGCAGCGTGTCGGGGCCGTCGACCGGGTTGCTCACGCCAGGCGCCACGACGTGCGTCCACCCGTCCTTGCTCAGGCGCTCGAACTCGGCGGGGTCGACGAACCGGCGCTTCGTCATCGTCGGGTCTTCGACCCAGTGGACGGTCCGCCCGAGCGTGACCATCGACGTCACGAGCACGGGGTCGTACCCGTTGCGGGCGGCCGACGCCTCGAAGTCCTTGCGGATCGGGCTCTCCTGCTTTTCGCGCTCGGTCCCGCCGAGCGACTCCCCGCCCGGGAGGATCGGCGCGCAGTCGCCGAGCAGGGCGTAGGGCGCCATCACGATCTCGTCGCACGCCAGCGCGATCATCGCCCCGGCGGAGATCGCCTTGTCGCCCACGAACGCGACGGTCCGCACGCCCGTCTGAGACTTGAGGAAGCGCGACGTGTCGAGCCCGGCGGTGACGAGCCCGCCGTAGGTGTTCAAATTGACGACGATGACTTTGGCCCCCGACGCCTTGGCCTTCTCGAAGCGCTTGACGAACTGCTCGTAGGAGTAGTCGTCGATCGTCCCCTTGAGTTCGACGACGGCGACGGGGGTCGGGCCCGCCGCAGGGGCAGGCGTCACCTCGCCCGGTGAGGCGGCCCACGTCGGCAGCGTGGCCGCGAGGAATGCCAGCGCGATCGACGGCATCGTGAAGCTGGGCGATCTCATGCCGCGATTGTACGAGTCGGGGGGCAGCATGGGGAGCGAAATCGGGCTATAACGGCTGAGGATGTTTGGAATGGGTCGACGGGGGCGGAACTGGCCGGGGTACCCGAGAAGTCGGGCAGACCTGACTCGGGGAAGCAGGGGAGTGCAGCGGATCACCGTTCGACCGGTTTTCCGTTCGAATGGGGTGCGATTCTATTGTGAGGGGGAAACACTTACGATAGATTGAGGTTTCTATTCGTGTGCGCCGTTGGGTTACCGGAGAGGAGATGTGTTCCAAATGAAGTTTTCGCCTTTTCAGCGGGTGGGAATCGCGGCGGTCGTTGGTCTCGCCGCGGCATCGTCGCCGGCCTCGGCGGCGGTGATCGGGTATTGGCAGTTTGAGGACGTGCCGGGCTACCTGGCGGATTCCGGCCCGGGCGGGCGGACGCTGGCGCTGCCGGGCGGGACGGCCGACCCGGCGCAGGTGACGCTGCCGACGACCGGGCCGGGGTCGGCGTTCGTCAACGCGGTGCCGACCACCGCGAAGGCCGCCTCCTTCGACGGGAGCGACCGTTTCGAGCGCGCGGACGAACCCGCGTTCACCGACACGACGTTTTCGGCCGAGGCCCTGATCAACGGGAGCAACTTCGAGTCCATCACGGCTCAGAAGTCGATCATCGGGCAGTGGAACTCGACCGGCAACCAACGGAGCTGGTTGCTGGCGGTCAACGGGTCGGGCGCGAACGCGAAACTCAACCTGCTGGTCTCGACGAACGGTTCGGACACGGTGATCATTCCGTCCGGCCTCCCCGCGCTGGCCGCGAACACGGACTACTACGTGGGGGTGACCGTCGACCTCTCCGACACGTCCGATACCGGGGTCACCTTCTACCAGAAGGACCTGAGCACCGGCGACGTGTCGATCGCGGGCGTGGCCCACGCGGCCACCACGCTGAAGGACTCGGCGTCAGACCTGACGATCGGCTCGACCGACCAGCCGTCGTCGCAGTTCACCGGCCTGATCGATCAAGTGCGGTACTCCGACGAGAAGCTGGCCCCGGACCAACTTTTGGTGGCGGTGCCCGAGCCGGGGACGGCGGGCCTGCTCGGGGTGTTGGCGGTCGGCGCGCTGGCCCGGCGCCGGCGGAAGTAAGCCGGACATTTCAATCAGACTCGATCGGCCGCCCGCGCCCCACGCGCGGGCGGCCGTTCTGTTTCCGGCCCGCCACTCGCGCCTGGTCACGCCGGGCGGCGGCCGCGCAGCAGGCGCTTGACGAGCTGGGGGCTGGTCGCGACCAGGATCGCCAGGATCAGCGCGCCCTGGAGCGCCTGCGCCGCCGACGAGTGGATCTGCAGGTCCGACCGCTCCAGCGCCTTGAACGCGGTCGACAACGCCGACAGGAACATCGCGGCGCAGACGGTGCCCAGCGGCGTGAGCCGGCCGAGCAGCGCGGCCGCGATGGCGGTGAACCCGACGCCGTCGGTCGCGCGGTCGGGGTAGAGGACGTACGGCGCGACGCCCGCCACGCCGACGGCCCCCGCCAGGCCCGCCAGCGCGCCGGACAGGGCGAGCGTCGCCGTCGAGACGGCCCCGACGCCGATGCCCGCGAACCGCGCGGCCTCGGGGTTGTCGCCGACGAT
>DATHXE010000949.1:0-5865 GCA_035459845.1 Tepidisphaeraceae bacterium
CGCCCCGCCGCACACCCCGGCACGCCCCTGATCGCCTTCGTCCGCGCACATCCGCGCGACGGGTCCACCGTGCTGACGGAAAACCGCCTGGTCATGCTCGACCCCGTCAACCACGCCGTCACCCCGCTCGCGCCCGACCCGGCGGTCGTCGGCAACCTCCGATTCCTCGACGACCGAACGCTCGTCGTCGAAGGCCGGGCCGTCTGGACGATCAAACTCCGCGCGAAAATCCAGGAGACCGGCGCGTCGACCCAGCAGGGGGGCTCCGCCACCGCCGCGCCTGTGGCGGAGGCCGTCCCGACGTCGCGCGTCACGGTGCAGGCGCCCCAACCCGCCTGGACGTTTTCCGTCGAGATCCCCGACGGCTGGCAGCGCGTCCCGCTCCCGCCCGACGAGCCGGACTTCGACGACATGCGCGTCATGCGCCCACTGGTCGTCTACATGGCCCCGTACGCGCCGATCCTGTTCACGGTCGCCGTCCGCCCGTGCCCCCCCGGCGCCGTCATGCCCGGCGCCGCCCCGGCCGCCATGCTCAACTTCCTCGCCGACGCCCAGGGCATGAAGGTCGAGAATCCGGGCGATGTGAAACTCCCCGCCGGCCTCGCCGCTGTCGCCACGGCCCGCCAGAACTCCGACGCCGGCCCGATGGTCTTCCGCCTCTTCCTCCTCGAACACGCCGGCAACCTGTTTTCGTTGACGAGCATGGCGCCCCAACCCCTCTGGGCGGCGACACAGGAAACGCTGGAAAAGATCGTCGAGTCCTTCCGCCCGAGGACCGGCGCGACGCCGTTCGCGTGACGTCTCGCCTTCAGCCCCGAAGGGGCGGCAAAAAGTAGCCCAGGGCGCAAGCCCTGGGAAGACGTACGATGCGATACATATAGCTCCGAAGGAGCGACAGGTGGGGGCGGTAAGGACGGATCATCACGACGCGCGCGCCGCCCCCGGTCGCGGATCGGGTCATTCCCGACCACCCCTCTTTCGCCCCTCCGGGGCTCTGTATATCGCGTCACGCGTGGACCCATGGCTTACGCCCTGGGCTACTCTCTGTCGCCGCTCCGCGGCTCAGAATCCGCTTTCGCCCGCCTCTTCCGATCTCCGTGCCTCCGTGGTGAATCTTCACTTCCCCCCGAACAGGATGAACACGATGTCCACCACGAACAGCAGCACGATCATCACCTCGAGGATCAGCATCCACGTGTTGTTCCGGTCGTGCTGCAAAAGCTGGTAGATCTCGTCGAGCGTCTTGAGCTTCTGGTCGACCGTGTGCTGCCAGTCGGACAGGTGGAAGCGGGATGACAGGCCCTGGTAGATCCGCGCCAGGTGCCAGTCGCCGAAGAACTTGGTGATGTTCGACAGCTCGTCCTGCAGGCGGGCGAGGTCCACGCGAAGCTCGCGCAAATCGCGGAGCGTGCTCGCCCCGCTCCACCGCGTGAACCGCTTGGCCGCCAGGTCGCGGTAGGCGCGTTCGACCGCCTGGTCCAGTAGCCGGTCATACGCCTCGAGCTCGGTGAGCTGCAGGTTCGCGAGTTCCATGACGTAGATCTGCTCGTCGAAGTACCGCGGCTCGTCGAGGATCAGCGCCGCGTCCCAGTCGATGACGGTCAAGTCGCGCTTGTAGTAACTGAAGTACCGGGCCGTCGACTCGTCCGTCTCCTGGGTCGAGAGCTGATCCGGGTCGGGCTCTTCGGTCAGCAGCGACGCGATCTCGCGCCGGTTCGCCTCCATCCATTGTTCGCTGGTGACCGCGTCACCATCCCGCCCGCGCGTCGGGGCATGCACGCAGAAGACCGTATATGCCTCCTCCTCGCCCAGCGTCGGGTTGAGCCGCACGCTGTACGGGGCCAGCGCCTTGCGCACTTCCTCGGCCAGCTCGCGCACCTCGTCGTACAGGTACACGCCGCTCGTGAACCGCAAATCGTGGTACGCGACCAGATCGCGCACGTGATCGACGGCGAACGGCACCCGCACCGTGATGCTGATCGCCCCGACCGGCAGCACCTTCACGCTCCGCTCGACGCGGATCGGCCCGAGCGGCCCGAACCGCTCCAGGGCCGGCAGGCGGACCATCTGGGCTTTGTAGAAAAAGACGTGCCGCGGGTTGCGCTTCGACGCGTCGACCGAGAACTGGGCCGGCGTCTGCCCGAGCAGCGTCGGGATCGGCGTCCGCTGCATCTCGTAGGCGACGTCGAACGCGTAGATGTAGACGACCTCGCCCGTCAGGCGGGCGGCAGACATCGCGGCGGCGGGCCGGTGACCGGCGGCGAGGTGCGCGGAGTCGGGCGTCATGTCACCGCAATTCTACGGTACCCGGCAGACTGCGACCATTGCCAAGGAAGTCCGGCGCCTTGTCGCGGGACGGAGTCGAACGACGCGAGACGCGCAGGTCCTGCGCCCCGGTCGCAGATTCTGCGGCAACCGCTCAACTCGCCGTCGCACCTTGGCCGATGATGGAGCGGCCGGGCGACGCGCACGCGACGCCCCGGCAGACCCGCGACCCAGGCCCCACCGTATGAACCAGCAGGCCGCACAGAACTACCTCCGCACCAAGGTCTTCACCGCGACCCCGGAGCAACTCCAGCTCATGCTGTACGACGGCGCGATCCGCTTCGGCGAACAGGGCAAGCTGGCACTGTCGCAGAAGAACTTCGAGCAGAGCTATAACGCCATCTCCCGCGTCCAGAAGATCGTGATGGAGATGACCGCCTCGCTCAAGCACGACGTGAACCCCGAGCTCTGCGGCAAGCTGGCCTCGCTCTACAACTACGTTTACCGAAAGCTCGTCGAGGCCAACATCGACCACAACGAGGCGTCCCTCGCCGACGCGCTGGGCGTCCTCAAATACCAGCGCGAGACGTGGGTCATGCTGCTCGACCAGCTCGGCAAGGCGAAAGCCGGTGCCGCCGCGACACAGCTCGACATGCCCGCCCCGAGCGCGCGCATGGAAGCGAGCATCCGACTCTCGGCGTAACCCTCTCCCGAAAATAAACGGACCCCGTCCGCGCGACCCGAAAGGGCCGCGCGCGCCCGGGGTACGATCCCAGGCCCGGCCTCCCTCTCGGAGGCCGGGTCTTCTTCGTTGGAGAGCGTCACGCCAGCAGCTCGCGGATCACCCGCCCGTGCACGTCCGTCAGCTTCCGGTCGAACCCGTTGTGATAGTACGAGACGCGATCGAAATCGAGCCCGAGCAGGTGGAGCACGGTCGCGTAGAACTCCCACACCTGCGTCGGCCGGTCGACCGACCGCCGGCCGAACTCGTCCGTCGCCCCGTACGACACGCCCGGCCGCACGCCCGCCCCCATCATCCAACACGTGAACGCGTCCGGGTTGTGGTCCCGGCCCTTGGTATTGGCCTGGTGGGTCGGCATCCGCCCGAACTCGGTCGTCCACAAGATCAGCGTGTCGTCGATCAGCCCGCGCGCCTTGACGTCGGCGATCAGCGCGGCGGTCGGCTGGTCGAAGACCTGCGTGTGCCGCTCGTAGTCGGCCTTCAACGTCTTGTGGGCGTCCCAGTTCAGCATCCCGTCGACCCCGCTCGCGCGGGATGCGCAGTACAGGTTCACGTACCGCACCCCGCGCTCGAGCAGCCGCCGGGCGAGCAGGCAGTTCCGCGCGTACGCGGCCACCAGCTTGTTCGGGTGGTCGGTGCCGTAGGCGCGGTGGACGTGGGCGGGCTCCGACGACAAATCAGAGACCTCCGGCGCGCTGAGCTGCATGCGGGCCGCCAGCTCATACGCCGCGACCCGCGCGCGGAGCGTCGAATCGCCCGGCCGCGCCTCGGCGTGCCGCGCGTTCATGTCTCCGACAAGCTCGCGCGTCGCCCGCTCTTCGTCTTCGGAGATTCCCGCCGGCCGGGCGAGGTTGCGAATGTCCTGGTGCGCCGCCATCACGACCGCCTGGTGTCGGGCCGGCAGGAATCCGCTCGACCAGTTCGCCTTCCCGTTCGGCGGCTCGCCGCGCAGGTCGGGCAGGGCGACGTACGTGGGCAGGTTGTCGTTGGCCGACCCCAGCGCGTACGACGCCCACGCCCCGGCCGCGGGAAATCCCTCGGCCACGTGCCCGGTGTTCATGAGCACGCACCCCGGGCCGTGCGTGTTGGTCTTGGCCGTCATCGAGTGGACGAACGCGATGTCGTCGGCGTGCCGGGCCATGTTCGGCAGGAGGGTCGAGATCATCTTGCCCGACTTCCCCGCCGGCGCGAACGCCCACGGCGGGGCCATCAGGTTCCCGTTCTTCCCTTGAAACGAGACCATGTTCTCCTCGCCGGGCAGCGGCTGGCCCGACCGCTTGTAGAGCTCGGGCTTGTGGTCCCACAGGTCGATGTGCGACGCCGCCCCGGGGCAGAAGATCTGCAACACGCGCCTGGCCTTGGGCGCAAAGTGCGGAACGCCCGCGGGCGTCGCGATCTTCGGCATCGAGTCGGCCCGCGCGAGCAGCGACGACAGCCCGACCCCCGCCAGCCCCGTCAGGGTGTTGGCGAGCAGCGCGCGGCGCGACGACAGGGGGGTTGGATTGGTCATCAGTCCACCGAGATCAACTCGCTCGAGTTCAGCACCGCCCGGCAGAACGGCCTGAGCCCGTATTGGCGTACAACCGCCGTCGCCCGCTCGACCTCCGCCGCCGTCGGGCTCCGGCCGAAGGCGAGTGCGTACGCCAGCCGGACTTGCTCTGCCGGATCCCCGCCCGTCTGCGTCAACCGCTCCGCGAGCGCCGCCGCCATGTCGAGCGAGAATTTGTGGTTGAGTAGCGTCAACGCCTGCAGGGGGGTCGTGGTCGCCGCCCGGCGCGGCTCCGGCAAGGCGGGGTCTGGCGCGTCGAACTCGCTTAAAAGGTCCACGCGCGCCGCCCGGGCCGTGTGCGCGTACACCGCCCGGCGATACGTGTCGGGCCCGTGCACGTCCAGCGGCACGTACGTCGCCACGTTGTCCTGCTGGTACTCGAACAGCCGATAGCCCGGCCCGCCCGCGCGCCGATCGAGCTTGCCCGAGACGGCCAGCAGCGTGTCGCGCACCTCCTCGGCCGACAGCCGCCGCGGCGGGAACCGCCAGAGCAGCCGCGCGTCGCCGTCGAGCCGCCCGGCGTCCTCGCGCCACGCCGACGACTGTCGGTACGTCCGCGAGGTCATGATCAGCCGGTGCAGCGGCTTGATCCGCCAGCCGCCCTCGATCAGTCGACGCGCGAGGAAATCGAGCAGTTCGGGGTGCGTCGGCCGCCCGCCCATGTGGCCGAAGTCCGACGGCGTGTCGACGATTCCCCGGCCGAAGTGGTAATGCCACACGCGATTCACGAGCACGCGCGGCGTGAGCGGGTTGTCCGCCGACGCGAGCCAGTCCGCCAGCGCCACCCGCCGCGCCGCCTCGGGCGCGTCGGCCTTAAGCGCGTACGTCCCGGGCCGCCCCGTCAGCACCGCGAGGCTCCCGGGCGTCACCATGTCGCCCCGCTTTTGCGGGTCGCCGCCGACGAACACGTGGAACGGCCCCTCGCCCTTCGTCCGCGTGCCGACCCACCATTTCGGTGGCGCCGGCACGGCCGCGAAGTCCGCCTTCGCCTTCGCCGCCTCGGCATCCAGTTGCTTCCGCTCCGCCATCAGGCGCTGCTTCTCGTCCGGCGGCGTGTTCGCGTCCAGCAGCTTCGCGTCGCCCGCCGCCCGCTTCGCCTTGATCCGCGCCTCCTCGCGCCGCAGCGCCTCGGTGGCCGCCTCATGCGCCCGCACCGCGTCGGCCGGCCCGACCGGCCGCTCCCCGTGCACGACCCCCGCGAACGTCGCCGCCATCGCGTAGTAGTCGCGCGTCGCGATCGGGTCGAACTTGTGATCGTGGCACCGCGCGCACCCGATCGTCAGCCCCAGGAACGCCTCGCCCGTCGCGC
>DATHXE010000950.1:0-1703 GCA_035459845.1 Tepidisphaeraceae bacterium
CTCGTCGGCGAATTTGGGGCGCTGCGCCCGACCACGGCGGTGGTGGCGTATCCGGATGACCTTTACGTGAGCGGCGGGAACCCGGACTACCGCGACCGAACGTTCCGCCGGATGCGGCCGTCCGCGGAGTTGTTGGTTATCGCGCCGGAGGCGGGGCAGGCGGAGGTGGCGCGGTCGCTGGCGCATCGGCGGTGGGCGCCGGGGGCGACGGCGTTCGGGCTGCGCGTGGGGGCGGTGGTGGTGGCGATGCTGGTCGGGCTGCGGGTGGCGACGCCGGTCGTGCGCCGCCTATTCGCGCGGCCGGCGGCAGGGGTGTGTCGGCAATGTGGGTATGACCTGCGCGCGACGCCGGAGCGGTGTCCGGAGTGCGGACGGGCGGCGACGACCGTGTGATTACTTTCCGATCGGTAGCGCGGCTCGCTCGGCGATCAGGATGGGCGAGTCGTAGACGGGAATGGCAGTGAACGTGGCGGTGTTCCCATCTGCCGACCATCGATCCCGCGGGATCGCATGCACCTCGCCGGTCAGAAGGTCCGCCAGCACGGGCTCGGTGAAGGTCGCGCCGGTGACGGTGAGCGTGACGGGGGTGGGCGTGGGGTCGTCAGTGGGCGGGGCGGCGGCGAGCCAGGTGGCGATGACGGTGCCTTCCTTGCGCCGGTAGGCGGTGGCGGCGACCTTGTCGGCGCCGGTGGCGGTGATGGTGAGGTCGGGGGCGCGGTGGAGGTCGGCGTCGAAGATCGTGAAGACGTGTTGGGCGGCGCGGTAGGCGGGTTTCACCCTGGCGACGGTCTGGTCGGGGGCGGACGCGAGCAGGCCCTTGCAGTTCATGGTCGGCTTGCCGTCGCGGACGTAGTGCATGTCGATGATCGAGAAGAGGTTGAACGGGACGCCGCGGGCGTGGTGGGCGAGCATGCGGCGGAGGTTCCACTTGGCCTGCGTCGTCTCGGTGAAGTCGATGTGGGAGAGGGCGAAGGCGGGCTGGTTGCGCGAGGGGGCGCCGGTCTCGCCCTGGCGGACGTGGGCGGCCGGGGCGTAGGTGTCGAGCATTTTGCGCATGTTCGAAACGCTGCCCAGGTCGTCGGGGTTGCGCGGGTAGCCGTGGACGGTGACGGCGTCCATCAGCGAGGTCTTTTCGAGGCGCTTCAGCTCGGCGAGGAACTGCTCGGCGAACTTGAAGTTACCGGCCAGGCCCAGCGCGTAGATCTTCGCGCCCGGCTGTTCGGCGCGGAGGATCGTGGCGGTGCGGACGAAGAGGTTCGTGTAGTCGGTCGCGGAGTTGTGGCCGCGGTCGAGGTCGGGCTCGTTCCAGATTTCCCACTCGGTGACGCGATCGCGGTAATGGCGCACGAGGGCGGTGACCCACTTGTCCCAGGCGGCGAGGGCGGCGGGTTCTTTCGGGAGCGCGCCGCCGAGGCCGTGACCGCCGCCGCCTTCGTAGGCGGGGTGGCCGTAGGAGGTCTGGAGCCAGGGGCGGACGCCTTGCGCGAGGGCGTCGTCGACGATGGCGTCGAGCCATCGGAAGTCGTAGGCGCCGCCGGGCGTGGGCTCGCACTTGGCCCAGCCGGCCTGGAGGCGGATGGCCTTGGCGCCCAGGGGGCCGAGGTGGGATTTGTAGTGGGCGTAGACGGCGAAATCGCGGTCGAGCGTTTCGCCGCCGATGGACCAGGTGGAGGCGGGGATGTCCTTGGCGTGGCGCGGGGCGA
>DATHXE010000951.1:0-7878 GCA_035459845.1 Tepidisphaeraceae bacterium
TCACCCGGCCGGCCGCGTCGTCGACGGTGACGGTGAGGCTCCAACCGGGGGGCAGAAGGGCCCCCGCGGTCACGTCGGCGGTGGCCAGGTCCACGAGGGTGGTGTCGTAGACGAGGGACAAGTTGAAGGAACGGATGCCGGCGGCGTTGTCGACCGCGATGGGGACGCTCACGAACTGGCCACGCTGGCCGACCACGTTGGTGGGGGTGGAAACAACGGGCGCCGGCTGGAACGTGCCGTCGACAACGTAGGTGCCCAGGTCGCCGTACGCGCCGTGGCTCCGGACGACGAGGTAGTAGGTGCCGGCCACGGGCAGGTTGGCCGTGAACGTCTCCCCGAGCGCCGACGTGTCGGCGCTCGCGATAAGGTTTCCGCCGGCGTCGCGCAGTTCCAATGCGAGGTCGAGCGTGGCCCCGGCGGACGAGCCAGTCTCGGCGCGGACGTACGACCCGACGTTAGCGGTGAACGAGGCTTGGCCGGCGGTGGCGGCGGTGAACGAAAAGTAGTCCAGGTCGGCGGCCTGCTCGATGACGCCCGTGGCGGCGAGCGTGCCCCCGGTCGCGGCGAGGGCGCCGGCGGTGGCCGCGGTCGAGCCGTAATCGTCGACGGCGTAGCGGAACGCGTTGGCCGCGTTGTTCAGCACCGACAGATCGTCCTGGATCGTGGTCGAGCTTAGGTTGTTCGGCCCGAGCCACCACACGCCTCGGGCGGCATAGTAACTGCTGCCCATGACCGGCGCGACCAGGCTGTTGCCCGGGTTGTACTCGTTGGCGATCGTCGTGCCGTTGTAAATGCTCTGGTGCTGGAGGCCGAAGCCGTGCCCGGCCTCGTGTGCGGCGGCCTCGGCGACGAACTCGAACGTCCCGTTGGCCAGGTTCTTCGAAAACACGTAGCCGGTATTCGGCTGGAAGTTGGAGAACGAGTTGGCCCACGTGACCCCCCCGCCGCCCCCGTACCACGCGCCGTCCCCGCCGACGACGATTCGAAAGGCCACCTTGTTGGTGAGGGCCGGCGGGGCCGCGGTCGTCACGTCGATGTTGAACGGGGCGTACTTTTCGGCGACCCGGGCCCACATCTGGCGGACGGCCGAGAGTTCGGTGTCGGAGAACGCGGCGGCGTTCCCGTCGGTGTCATAGGCGGGCGTGGCGGGGACTGAGTATCCGCCCCAACTGGCGGTGGGCACGTCCCCGTCGAAGTCGAGATAGAGTTTGACCGTCGCCGCCGAGCGGCTGTGGAGGAGGGGGACGGCCGAGAGCGGCGAATCTTCGGCGGGGATGGCGGGCCCGGCGGCAGGGACGTTCGACGCGCCTGGATCGAGGGGCGGCGCCGAGACGCCATCGGGGCGGCAGCCGACGCCGACCGCCGGGAACGTGCCCGCGCCAAAGGGGTCGTGGCGGGCGCTGAGCAGCACCCGCGGTTCGAGCGCCACGCAGTAAGGTGGCGCTACGGCGAATCGCCGGGTCTTGGCTGAACGAGGCTTACGATGCATTTGGCTCCCACAACCCCCGCCGGGGCAGCGATCCGACTCGGTCCGGGCCCGGCGACCCACTCGAAGCGCCCGCAGAAATACCGGCGCACATCGATTTGTGCACGATGGGCGCGGATTCCGCGAATAGGTCAGCGTTCACCGAGGATGCCCTCCGCGGCGTACAACATACTATTAAATAATCCAAGGGATCGCAATAAGTATCTGTACGCGAAGCCGGTGGCAACGGTTCGCGTGAGCAACGTGGATGGGACGCGGACAGGGATCGGGCGCTAGCGCCACGGAACCCCGGCGGCGGCGGCGGCGGCGGCGACGACGACGCTCGGACGCGCGTCAGTCCAGTGGGGTCAGGCCCTCTCGGACGGCGAATTTCGTCAGCTCGGCGACGCTGCGAAGGCCCAGCTTGTCCATGATCGTGGCCCGGCAGGCGTCGATGGTCTTGACGCTCACCAGCAGGGCTGCGGCGATCTCCTTGCTGGTCTTGCCCTCGGCCAGCAGTTGGAGCACCTCGCGTTCGCGGGCGCTCAGGACGTCGGAGGCGGCGCGGCCGGTGGACGGGACGTGCCGCACGTAGTCCTCGACGACGACGTCGGCGATGCTGGGGCTCAGGTAAACGCGACCGGCGGCCACGGTCATGACGGCGACGGTCAGTTCGGAGACCGCCGTGTTCTTCAGGAGGTAGCCGGAGGCGCCCGCCTTGAGGACCTCGCTGATGAACTGCCGCGACGAGTGCATCGAGAGGATCAGGACGCGCGGGCCGGCGAGTTGGTCGACGATCTGCCGCGTGGCCTCGAGGCCGTTCAGGTCGGGCATGGACAGGTCGAGGACGACGACGTCCGGGTGGGTGGTGCGCGTGAGTTCGACGGCGTCGCGGCCGTTGGTGGCCTCGCCGACGACCTCGAATCCGGGCTGGCGTTCGAGCACGCCGCGGATCCCGGCGCGGACGACGTCGTGGTCGTCGGCGATCACGATGCGGGTGGTGGGCATCTTCGGACTCCTCGGGCGAGCGCGGGTGAGAAGGGCCGGAGCTCCGTCCGGATTGCGGTGCACCCCGCTCACGCCCCGGGTTGCGATGGCCCCGCGCGTCAATTCCAGATCGAGGCGTGCGGCGCTGCGAGCGTGTCCTGGCGGGTCGCGGCCGGCGCGCCGCGCGAGCCCGCCTCGGGCGCCCCGGCGGGCGCGCCCTTCGGCCCGGGCTTGGCGGCGGCGACGTGCAGGTCGGCCGGGTCGGTCCGCCCCATTCGCACGCAGGCCAGGACGAACAGGACGGCGGCCGGCACGATGAGCACGAGGCCCGCGACGACCGCCGCGATGGCGATGAGCCACTCCCCGGCGACCGTCCCCGCCTGCCGTAATCGCGACCGCGGCTCGGCGCGCGCGACGGCGTCGGTCGGGGAGCAAAGGCTCCGCAAACTGTCTTGGGGGATGGACCGCGAGCGCCGCATAGTTGACAGTATTATAGATCGGCGCGGGCGGCGGTGAAACCCAGTGATTTTCTCGAATCCACTGTGAGGGCTGCGGCAAACTTTGTACTCCGAATGACCTCGCGGTCCTTACGAATGATCCCTTAAGCCGAGCCCGAACAGTTAGTTACGCCTGCGATGACAAAGGGGCCCGCAAAAATGCGTGAACCCCCGCGGCGCTTCGCCGAGGGGGTTCGGGGTTCGCGGTTCGGAATGTCGACGGCCCACTAGCTGAGGATGTCGCCCGACTGGTTGATGTCGGAGAACACGACGTTGGCTTCGTTTCGCAGCTCGGTGGAGGAGAAGTAGCGGGAGGTGCCGTCGGTGTCGATGATCGTCATCCCGCTGGCCCACAGGACGCCGGCCGACGCGAAGGAGTTCGTCCGCTGCAGCAGGGTCCAGACCGTCAACGTGCCGTCGGCAGGCAGGGCCGTGTTGTCATCGGCGGTGAAGAAGTAGGTGACTTTGTTGATGATCGTCTTGCTTGCGAAGGCGTCACCGTTCTCGTCGAGGTCCCACTTGCGGTTTCGGAGGTTGGCGCCGTCGGATTGCGGAATGGGCGAGACGAACCCGTGCTGGGTGGCGAACGCGATGCCGGCGGCCGAGGCATTGAGTTCCCGGGTCGTCGTGTAGATCGCGAAGCAGACGGCGAGCAATTGGGCGTCGAGCTTCTGTCCGGTCGCGTCCTTGAGTTGAATGAAGCGGGCGGCGATCTGGGCGGTGGTCTTTCCGGCCATGCTGTTCAGCCCGGCGCCACTCCCGTACAGGTTGGGGAAGTTGGACGCCAGCCAGTTACCGAGAAGCTTGGAGCAGCCGAGCGTGGCGGAGTCGGCGTTGAGCAGCTTGATCATCTGCTGGCCGTTTTTGTTGGCCCAGAAGCCGATGGTGCCGGTCAGGCCGTGCAGGAGACCGATCTCACCGAAGTTGTACTTCGTTCCGTCCTGGTCGCACTTGAGCACGACCTTGAACTGGTCGTTGCACAGGAGGCTGCCGCCGAGCGTGCCGACCGAGTCCTTGCCGTCCCGCCAGTCGGCGGGCTGGACCTCGGTGATGCGATAGGTGCCGGGGTAGAGGCCCGTGAAGGAGTAGGAGCCCTCGGTGTAGTTGGTGCCCGAGTCGGGAACGGTGCTGGTGGTCGTGGAGGCGATGAACTCCCAGGCGCCGGTGGTCGTGAGGCGTTCGAGCTTAATCGTCACGCCGCCGATGCCGTCCTCGACCGCCGGATTGTAGAGCCCGTCGTTATTGAGGTCGCTGTAGACGTACCCGCCGAGGGACGCGGGCTCGATCTCCCCGAAGTTGTTGTTCGCGGACGCCGTCCTGGTGGCGTCGAGGAGGATGCCGGAGAGGGTGTCGGCGTCGGCACTGTGGGCGGGGTGGGGCAGCGGGACGCCCTCTTTCGCGTCGGTGCCGTCGAGGTACCCGGCGGGCTGGGCTTCAGTGACGCGGTAGGTGCCGAGCGGGAGGTTGTTGAACAAGTAAGAGCCGTCGGCCCCGGTCAGTTGAGGCGCGCCGACCTGCTCGTACAAGCCCGTCGTCGCGTTGAGCCGCCAGAGCGTGACGGCGACGCCCGCAAGCCCGTCCTCGCCGAGCTCTTTAAGGCCGTTGTTGGCGGTCGCGTAGTCGGCGCAGTCGTCGAAGACGAAGCCGGAGATCTTGCCGACGTCGGAACCGCCGGTGGGACCGGGGCCCGGGACGCTGCCCACCGTGCCCTTGATGACGAGTTGGGGCGCTGAGAAATCGAACCCGGTGAGGGTCGCGAAGTTCATGACCGCGTTGTTCAGGAACAGCTTGACGCCGATGTCGAGCGCGCCGGTCGACGGCGACAAATATTGCGCGAAGTCCCCGTCGGTCGGCTCGAAGATGTACTCGACGACCGAGCCGGTGGGCGCGTCGACCGGTATGTTTTCGTAGCCGAACGTGGGTTTGATCAGGGTGGGCGTGCGGATCTCACCGGACAGGAAGATCGTGGTGCCGTCGGTGATGATCAGGTCGTCGACGCCGTCGACGCCCCCGAGCAGGTTCCCTGCGGCGTCCACGCGCACCTGGATCTCGATGGTGGCGTCGAGGAACGCGAAGCTCGCCGCCGACAGCTTGACGTCCACCGTCGTGGCCTTCAGGTCTAACACCTTGGTGCCGGCGTCGTAGGTCAGGGTGGTCGGGGCGGTCGCGTCGCCCGTGTCGATCGAGATCTTGGGGAACCCGAGGACGGCGTCGATGTTGATGGGGTCGCCGACCGTCAGCAGGCGCCGGGACTCCAGCGGTTCGAACGAACCAGGGTGGGAGCCGATTCGATTCACGCTGCGCATTCTCACTCTCCTGTGCGCGCCGCTGCCGGCGCGCCTCGCCTCGAACCACCCCAATTCGCGTGTTGTCTGCGGTACCGCCTCAGGTGCCTTCCCCGACTAACCGTGCCGCGACGGAATTCGACTCGTACGGCCCGCGCGCGCCTCCTCCGATTGGGCGGGTTGCCGGTCACGTTGGTCAGGTCAGGACAGTTGCCCGAGCGATGGCCGGCCCACGCGCCGGAACGCCAGCATGGACAGCACCCCCAGGCCGCCGATCGCCGTGGTCGGCAACGGCGTGACGAACACGTCGATCGCGGCCGGCGCCCCGCTGAAACTCGACGCGAAATCGGGGGTGGACGTCGGGTTGATGATCGCGCCGAAAAACGGCAACGGCGAGCTGGCCGCCGTCCCGCCGTCCTTGGCCCAGAGCATCTGGAAGCCCATCCCGGTGACGTAGCTGACGGCGAGCAGATGGGACGACTGAAAGAGAACCGTGCCGTCGCTCGCGACCACCTTGAGCGCGTTGTCGGCGGTGGTCGCATTGACGAATCCGGTGATCTGGCCCAGGGGGGAGACGATCAGGTCGACGTCAATTTCGAAGAGCGTCGAGCCACCCAAATGGGTCGTCTTCACCCCAGCCTGGTCATAGTATTTAAATGAGCTCGAGTACGCCGTCAGGTGGCCGGTCGGCTTGTCAAACGAGATGAGACCGGCCCCGCCGGCCTGAGCCTTGGGCGCAAACTCGGACAGGTTCAGGGGCGTGATCGAGTCCGCCCGCGAGGCGGTCCCGACCAGCCCGAACAGCAGGGCCCACGCACCCACATGTGATTGCATTACCCACCGCCTCGTCGCTCGGCGCAAAGAAGGAACTCGATTGTTTCGAGCCGCATTGTAACTGGTTATCACGTCCATACAACTATTTTATTCGTTGATTTTAATGCGGATTGGCGGCCGGGGGCACGAACGCGACAACATCGAGTCGCCGTGTGGCCGGACGAGAAGATGGGTCGGGACTCCCGGGTAAGTCGCGGGGCGCGAAGTACACCTCGGACGCGTCGTAAAACCGCCGGA
Organism: Tepidisphaeraceae bacterium; assembly: GCA_035459845.1. Taxonomy (GTDB): domain Bacteria; phylum Planctomycetota; class Phycisphaerae; order Tepidisphaerales; family Tepidisphaeraceae; genus DASPKW01. The sequence continues at coordinate 6,306 of DATHXE010000951.1, forward strand.
CGAATCCGTGCGGGAGCGTTTTCAGCTGTGACGCGTACTTCGCGATCGCCGTCCTCTTTTGTTCGACCGCCGCATGGATCGGCAGGGTCAGGATGCGGGCCGTGCCCCGGGCACATGCGGCGAGCGCACGGGCGGACGAGAGCCAGGCCATCCAGACGGGGTATTGGAGGAGCGTCGCGGCGCGGCCGGAGCGTTCGAGCGCGCCGACCGCCAGGTGATACGTGGCCTCGTGGTCGGGCAGGCAGTCGCGGGCGTGGGGGACGCAGAGAGAGGTCGGGGCGGCTGCCCTGATGACGTCTGCGAGGCGGGCGACCCCGACGTCGCGCTCGGCGGGTGACAGGGTGGACAGGTGGCCATCGGACAGGTTGAGGAAGTGGGTGGACGCGGCGGGCACGCCGAGGATCTCGAGCGCCGCACGTGCCTCGGCGGCACGGACCGCCGGGCACGGGGTGGCCCCGCCGGTGGCGGGCGAGGCGCCGCCGTCGGTGACGAAGACGACCGTTACCGTGGCGCCGCGCGCGCGTTTGAGGGCGATCAGGCCCCCGCACCCGAACGTCTCGTCGTCCTGGTGCGGCGCGACGACCAGGATGGGGGCGTCGTCGAGGGCCATGGGTGCGCCGGCGACGCGTGCCCAGTACCGGTGGATCAGGCGCGCGCGGAAGGCTCGGGCGGCCTGGGCGGCGGGGAGCAGGATGGCGCGGGGACTGATCAACGGCGGCGTCGGGTATCTCGGTCCGCGTTACCGGCGACGGGCGACGGCGCACACCGTGTTGCCGTGCCGCTGGGGGACGCGGCGGTCGATCTCGCACAACAGGTCGACCAGCGGGAGCGATAACAGGCGGAGCGGGGCCGGCCGCTCGAGTCGCAGGTAAATCCGGTACGCCAGGTCGGTGAGGCGCCCGTGGAGCGACCGGACGCTGACGACCTCCAACCGTGGGTCGCCGGCGAGAAGTGCGGCGAGTTCGGCGGGGCTGTACCCGTGGCGGACGTGGCCGTGGGTGATCAGGCCGGCGCGCTCCGGCGGGACGTACTCGGCCGACCCGTCCAATTTGACGTAGGTCGTGTTGGGCTGGTGGATGACCAAGTGCCCGCCGGGGCGCAGAGAGGCGGCCATGCGGCGGACCGCGGCCCGGTCGTCCGGGATGTATCCCAGGACGTCGAACGCGGTCGCCAGGTCGTAGGCCGACTCGCGGGCGAAGTCGAGGACGTCCAGGTGGGCGAACCGGATGCGCTCGGCGAGGCCGGCGGCCGCGGCCCACCGCTGGTTGGCCGCGACCTGTTCGGCGTCGACGTCGATCGCGTCGATGACGGCGTGCGGGAAGAGGCGGGACAACCACTCGGAGAACGTGCCGTCCTCGCACCCGACCTCGAGGACGCGCGGGGCCGCGGGGCGGGGCAGGGCGCGGACGATCCGGGTCAGGTGGCGCATCTTCATGCGCTTGCCGGCGTACACCTCGCCCACGAGCCGCCTCAGGAGGAACTTGAGGCGCGTCTTGCGGTCGACGGATCCCGCGCCCGCGACGACCGGGGCGGTGGGGGCGAAGGTCGTGGGGGCGACGGGCGGCATCGGCGG
>DATHXE010000952.1:0-8855 GCA_035459845.1 Tepidisphaeraceae bacterium
GCCCCAGCGCCCGGCCGGCCCGCGGCGCGGCCCCGTCGCCGACGTCGATGGGCCGCCCGTGGACTGATCAGTCTTTTCAATGATGACGGCGGCGCGGGCGGTCCATGGCGGCCCGCCCGTGCCTTTTTTATTTGTCCTGGATCCGTTTGACGCGCCTGCGCGCTCGACGCTTCATGACGGGGTCGTCTCTGGTGGAATCGAGCACATGCGGTGCGCGAGCGCTCACGTGCACCTTCGGTGCGACCGCTAAGCATGTCCTGTGACTGCGGGCGCCGGGTGCGAGATCGCAGAGTGCGCGAGGCTTTACCCTTTCTTCTCGATGTTCTCCGGCGCGGCGATGGCCTTGAGGGGGCGGACCGCGTCGGGGTCGCAGCCGGGGAAGACCGACTTGTTCTTCGCCCACCACCCGTGCCAGGCCTCGACGGTCGGGGTGCACGTCATCCACGCCTGGTCGCGCCACTGCTCCGGCCGGCGGCCCTGATTTTGGCCGGTGAGCCGCTCGAGCGCCCGGGCCGCGTGGAACCGCACTTCGCCGTCGCCGTCGGCGAGCAGGTTGATCAACTCGGGCAGGCTGCTGGTCGTCGCGACGTCGGCGACGATGCGGGCGGCCTCGCGCCGGCGGTGCTGCGGGTCGGCGCCGGTTTTACTCGCGTCGCTCTGGATGAAGCGGGTGAGCGGGACGACGCAGTGGTCGCCCAGCCGCCGGACGTCCTGGGCGGCGAGGTACTGCATCTTCTGGTGGCCGAGCTGGGCGAGCAGGTCGTCGAGGCGGCGGGCGAGCTCGGGGTTGTCGCGGCCCTTCATCACGAGCAGCTCGTCGACCCACGCCGTCGCCGCGACGAGCGAGCGCACCTGCCGGCGGTCGGCCATCGACCCGCCGGCGAGCGTGACGGCTTCACCGGCCTTCACGACGGAATCTGAGGGGCTCGCGCCAGCCCCGTCGACGCGCACGGACCCCTCGACCACCGTCAGCGTCGCCCGCTTGTGGGCCGGCGTGCAGGACACGTCGAACTCGGTGCCCAGCGCGACGAGCGACACGTCGGCCGGGGTCGCGGTGACGACGAACTGCGCGGGACGGCCGCCCGTCGTGTCGGCGACCTTGGCGACGGCGGAGAACAGCTGCCCGCCGGCCAGATCGAGCTTGCGGGCGGAGTGGACCGTGACCTGGGTCGAGTCGTTCAGGCGCACGTCGGACCCGTCGGTCATGCGGAGTTCGCAGCGGACCTTCGGCCCGGTGCGGACGACCGTGCCGGGCTCGATCGTCCCGCCGGTCGGGCAGACGAAGAACTCGGCCGCGCCGGGCGGGCGGATGTCGACCTGGCCGGTCGCCAGGGCGAGACGGGCGACGGGATCGACGGCGGGCGCGTTCGGCACTGGTTGTTGCGCGACCGGCGGCGTGGGGTGGTGCCAGGGTCGGAAGATGAGGATCGCGAGGGCGAAGCCGGCGGCGGCGGCGAGGAGCGGGGTGAGGATGCGGCGGGCGGTGCGCGAGCGCGCGGGGGGCAGCGCGAGCGTCGGCGGGTCGGCGATCTGCGCGATCGCGCGTTCGGCGACTGCGACGGCGGATAACCGGCGCTCGGCGAAGGCGGTGCGGAGCGAGGAGTGGTCTTGCAGGAGCGCGACGAGCTCGTCCTGGCACGCGGCGCACTCGGCCAGGTGCGCGTCGAGCGAGACGGATTGATCGGGCGGCAGCTCGCCGTCGACGCGGGCGGACATGAGAAGTTGGGACTGTTGGCAGGTCATTTCTTCGAGTGATTCGTCTTTTGGAAGCGCCTCGCGCTCCCCTTCGGGCGGCGCTTACGCTTGCCCTGCGGGTCGCGGCTAAACGGGATGCGCGTGGGTTCTCACGGTGGCGCGGGGGACGCCTCGCGGGTCGCGCGTCGGGCGGCCCACGCGCCGGACTGGCGGGCTGCGCCCAGGTCGGTCCGGAGCGTTTGCCGCGCCTGGGTTAGCCGGGCGTTGACCGTTGCCGGCGACACGCCCAGCCGGGTCGCGAGTTCGGCGTAGGTGCAGTCCTCGTAATAGTAGAGCATCAGCGCCTCGCGGAGTGGGGCTGGGAGGCGCTCGACGGCGGCCATCAGGCGGGCCGTTTCGTCATGGCGCTCGGCCTGGTCCGCCGGGGTCGGCGCGGGCGCGACGGGATGGCCATTCGACCCGGCCGGGGCGCCGTCCGTCGACGTCGCCGCGTCCAGGCTGACGTTCTTCCGCTCGGCCCGCTTGAGCCAATCGAGGCAGGCACGGGAGGCGATGCCGCAGACCCACGGGCCGAACTTTTCGGGGTCGGCGAGGGTTCGCAATGCTTCGAGGCCGCGGACGAGCGCTTCCTGGGCGAGGTCTTCCGCGGCGGCCGCGCGCCCGACGCGGGCGTGGCAGACGCCGACGACGCGCGCGGCGTACCGGCGCACCAGCGTCTCGTACGCCGGCGCGTATCCCGACAAGGTCTGGCGGACCAGCTCGCCGTCGGTCATCCGGGAAACTCCTGGGACGGTCGCGTCTGTCCTTTAGTAGAGTAGGACGGGAAAAGTATTAGAGCACTTCCATCCGCGTCGCATTTCCGGAACAAGCCGGGGCAGAGCATACGGGGTTCGCCCGAAGCGCCGCCCCGGATCCTGCCGACCTGCGAACCGATTCCGATCTGGGTTCCGGAACAAGTTCGGCAATCTTCCCAACGAACGGGGCGAAGCCGCAAGCGGCGTTTCCTTCACGCGGGATTGGGCTCGCGCCCGCATTCCGGACACGCGCCGCTCGACCCGCGCAGATCATACCCGCACCCGAGGCACCGCCCCTGACGCCGCCGGCGGCGCTGGCGGAGGACGCTGCGCGTCCACAGGAGCGCCATCAACGCGGGCAACACCGCCGTGCCGCCAACGGCCCACGCCGTGCGGACGGTGAGGTGCGTGTACGCGTGCTGATCCGCTTTTCGCGTCATGCCCGCGGGAAACGCGGTGTGACCTTCGTCGTAGGTCAGCCCCCACCGCTTCACGTCGTGCGTCGATTTGAGCCACCGCAGGTGCTCGGGCCCCGCGGTGTCGACGACCGTGCGCGCGCACTCCGGCGCGCGGTCGGCCGCCCCGTCGGTGACGCGTAAGAAGCGGAGGCGCATGCCGTCGGACGCGAGTTCGTACTCCGTGCCATTGCGGGCGAACAGCATGTCGTCGTAATGCGCGTGGCCGCGGGCCCAGAGCACGATGGCGCCGGCGCACAGCCAGAGCGAGGTCACGCCGAGGAACGTGACGACCCGGCCCACGCGCCGCGTGCGCCACGCCGCCAGGGTCGCGGTGACCGGCACGAGCGCGAGCGTCGCCCAGAACCATCCCGGCACCGGGCGGTGCGGGCGCTCGGATTCGACGGTCACGGGCGGCTCGAACCGCTCGCCCCACGCGGTCAGCAGGTCGGCGGCCATCTGCCGGCCGGGGTAGTGGCGCATCCGGACGTGGTCGATGCGGCCGGGCCACGCGGCCGGGCCGCGGAGGTCTGACTTCGGGTGACGGAGCCACTCGCGGAAGAACGCGACGTTCGCCGGCGTGGCGACGCGGCGGTCGAGCGCATTCTCGGCCCGGTAGCGCACGAAGTCGATCGGCCCGTGTGCCGCTAGTGCCCGCCGCCACCGCCCGTCGGCGGGGAAGACGAGGTAACACGCGCTGCCGGCGTACATCGTTATGAACGCCGGCGTCTCGGTCGGTACGTCGAGCCACACGGGCGCCGCCAATTGATCGGGCTCGGCGACGGCGGCACGGGCGGCGGCGACGATGCGGGCCTTGGTCACCAGCACCGCGAAGGTCGCGTCGTGCACGTGGACCGCCCCGTCGAGCCGGATCACCCGGCTGGCCTGGGCGTCGTGCCGCGCGACCCAGTCGTCGGGCGCGGGCCGCACGTACCCCGGCCCGACCCCTGTCCGCTCCGGCAGGGATGACGCCCGCCGCGCGCACACCAGCACGTCCCCGGCCGGCGCGCCGTTCGCCCAAGGGTGATCGGACCGCACGCGCACGATCGCCTTGCCCGCCGGCGACTTTTCCGACTTGCCGATATCGCCCTTCAGGACCTCGTCCACCTCGACCGTGCTCACCGCGAACGGCCACGACGCGGTGCCGCCCCGCTCCCGCGCCGTCTCCCGCCCGACGACGACCAGGTCACTGTCCGCCACCGCCATCTCGATCGTCTCGGCGATGTTGATCTCGGCCCGGGCGGGAAGCGCGAGACACGAGATCAGGGCGAACAGGACGCCGGTTGGCACGGCCACGCGCCGGGCGGTCCTCGAAGGAGACGGATCGTGACCGCGTGGCCGTGCCGTTTGGCGCGCGGCACGGCCACGCGTCGGCGCCCCCGATTTCCGAGAGCGGTCCGGCGCACGGCCGTGGCGCCCCGTAGCGATCGCGGCATTGCCGTTGCCGAATCTCATGCGCGTCGCTCCTGCCGTTCACATGCGACCTCATCCGACTGCCGAGAGCCGCCACCGGCAATCGCACACGCCCCGGCCTCATCAGACGCGTGCCCGATCCGGGAGTTTCGGGCCCCGGTGCGGTTGAGGCCGGTTCCGCCACAAGTGACCCCAATAGGCCGGCGAACTTTCTCGCCCTTTTATACGTTGACCTGTTATATTCCCCGCCCGTCACGCCTACGGAGTTTCAGGTTATGGTCGAGCTGTTGTCAGGGTTGCCGGTGATGTTCTGTCTCGCGATCGCGACGGCGTCTTGCGCGGGCGGGGCGTACTCGATTTACCGGGGGTTCCAGGCGCTGCCGGAACAGCACGTCGACCTGCCGTTCTTCTCCAGCGACCCGGACCACATTACGGAAGAGGGGCGCGTCTGGCGGTCGCGGATCTACTGGTCGGTGGCGTACTTCGTGACGGCGCTGGCGCTGGCGGGCGTGTTCAGCTGGGCGTGAGTTAACCACGAAGGGAACGAAGGGGCGCGCGATCGTTTGTCAACGAGTTGAAGAAGAACCCACGGTGCGGGGCACCGTGGGTTTTGTCGTGCGCTTTTGGTCAACCACTAGCCGCCGAAGCGGCTAGCCCGGGGGGTCACTTGGTCTTGGGTTGCCACTGGCGGAGGTTGACGAGCGATTCGGGTTTGGCGGGGTCGACGATGAGCATGTCGTCGCGCTTCCATTCGCCGTGACCGTCGTAGTAAAGGACGTTGGCGCCCTTCTTGTGGCGGTAGGCGACGGTGGAGCCCTTGTCGGGGGGCTCGTGGAACTCCGGGCCGTAGTACGGGTCGTAGTAGCGGAGGGAGGAGTTGGTGGCGGAGTTGGAGACGCTGACGCCCTCGGACACGCCGTCGCAGAACTGGATCTTCTCGGCGGGGGCGACGATCTGGTTGGTCTTCCAGCAGTTGAAATATTTGGGGGCCAGGGCCGCGTTCATCCCGGGGAGGGACGTGTAGTTCATCGAGTAGCTGTTGTGGAGGGTGACGCCGTCCTTGTTGGCGCGCTGCTCGGAGAGCGGGGCATCCGGGCAGGCGACCTTGTCCGGGTAGCGGAACGAGGCCGGGTTGGGCGCGCCCATCGTCTTGACGATGACGTCGTTCTGGTACCACCAGCGGCGCGGGCCGTCGGCGTCGGGGTTGGGCGGGGTGCTGGGGTTCCAGCCGCCCGACGCCTGGCTCCAGCCGAAGTAGGCCCAGAGGCGGTAGCCCTTGTTGTCGACCTGGTAGAGGGCGTCGATCTGCCCGAGCTGGCGGAGGGTGGCCAGGCACTTGAGCTGTCGGGAGGACTTCTGGGCGTTACTGAGGACGGGCAGGAGGACGGAGATCAGCAGGGCGATGATGCCGATCACGACGAGGAGCTCGACGAGGGTGAACGCGGGTTTGGCGCGGGGGTGCGACATGGCGGCGTCTCGGTTCAACGGCGGTCGGCGAGGCAGATGTGTAGGAGCGCGGATCTCCCGTACCCAAATATACGCGCGCGGCGGGGAAATGTGCAACCGGAGCGGAGACCGGGTGATGGGTGGCGAGGGGATGGTGAGTTTTTGCGGGCCAGAGCCGTCCGGCGTTCGCCCCTCACCCTAACCCTCTCCCCGCCGCGAATGTGCGGCGCGGCGAGCGGGCGCCGCTGGCGCGGCTGGGAGAGGGAATCAGTCGAAATCGCAGATCGATTCGACGTGGGCGGCCGAGCCGTCGCGGAGCCAGCCGTCGAGTTGGGCTTGTTCCTTGAGCTGCTGGCCGCGCTTTCTGGGGACGACCACGAAGGCGCAGGCGACGCCGGCGAGGGCGGTCATGTCGGACCAGAGCTTTTCCCACTGGGTGACGGGGAAGACGTCTTCCTGACCGTGGCCCCAGCGTTTCTTGACGTCCTTGAGGGTGATGTAGGTCTGCATGCGCGCGCCGACGTCGCGGACGGCGGCGGCGATCTTTCCGGCGTCGGCGAGGTCCGCGCGCGTGAGGTTGAAGATCGACAGGAGTTGGTCGACGTCAATCCAGGTGGTCATCGAGTTGTAGTAGGAGAGCTTGAACTCCTGCTCTTCGCGGGGCATCGCCAGGCCCTCGACGAGGCGGACGGCGCCGTTGACGCGGGCGAGGCCACCGCCGCGGTCGTCGATGCGGCGGGTGATGACCTCGAAGGTGAGGGCGCTGCCGCCGGCGATGTGGAGGCCGAGCATCGACGGGTCGGGGTCCGCCCCGAGCGTGTCGATGTTGTGGAGCATGAGGTGCTTGAGCTGGGGGCGATCCTTCAGGACCGAAGCGAGGACGCCGTTGAGCAAAAGGTTGGGGATCTCGAACCAGTGGCCGACGGGATGGAGGCACTGGTGGGGGAGGTTGTCGGTGTAATCGGCGGCCTCGCCGGCGGCGCGGGCCCAATTGATGAGGGCGGCGTGGGCGGACTCGATGACCTTCTGCTTCTGCTCGTCCTGGATGCGCTGGGGCGTTTCCTCCCAGTGGAAGCGGAGGTCGCGGACCATGGGGATCATGCGCAAACCGATGGACCGGCCTGGGGAAAGCAGCAGCGGGCCGGCGTAACCGTAGTTGGCGTTCGCTTCGAGGTACTTGGCGATCGGGTCGTGGGTGAGGTAGCTGGTGGTGACGAAATGCACGGGCGGCGTGCCGGCGAGCTTGCCGATGCGGCGGGACTTGGCGAGGTGGACCTCGACGAACGAGCGGTGTTTGCCGGCGAGCTTGGCGAAGGGGTGGAGGGCCTTCACCACGCCCGCGCCTTGCGTCCAGCGGGAGCCGACGCCGGCGGCGAGGGAGACGACGGCGACCTCGCCGCGGGCGAGGGAGTCCTGGCCGAGCTTCGTGACCTTGGGGTCGATCGGGCCCTGGGCGTCGATGACGTCGGTGGGCAGGACGTCTTCGATGGACGTATTGGCGGGCAGGCGGTTTTGTGCGAGGCCGATCCGGCCGTTGCGGAGGTCGGTGCGGATGCGCTCGTGTTGCCGGGCGTCGAAGCCGTTGGCGTCGAGGAGTTGTTGAAGGGAGAGGTTCGAGCCGTCGTCCGTCTTGGCGCGGGGGAACAGGCGGTCGAAGAGGGTCTGGACCATGCCGCCGAGGTCGGGGTTGGTGCGGCAGGCGGCGCCGAAGCGGTCGAGCTCGACGCGGGTGAGCTGGCTGAGCGTGCCGGGGTCCTGGCGGAGCAGGCGCGGGACGCGCATCGCGTAATAGCCGGGCGGGAGGATCGCCTTGTCGTCGGCCAGAAGCTCCGCCCACGTGCCGCGCGGGTTGATGGCGAAGTCGTACACGACGGGCTCCATCGCGAATGGGAGCGCGTGCTGGAGCTCCTTGCGCGTGCGGCTCATGACGTCCTGGAGAAACGCCTGGCCTTCCTTCTTGCGGGCGGGGTCGAAGATGAAGCCCATGCCGCCGCCGGACATGCCGCCGAGCATCCAGAAGCCTTCAAATGCGTCGCCGAACTTGGCGCGGGTGCGGTCGATCAGCGTTTGCGTATAGAAGTTGTTGGCCCAGGGGATGATGGTCTGGATCGGCTCGAAGAAGTTCTTCGTGGTGGCGGCGGCGAGCGCAGGGACGTCGCCGGCCTTCAGCGCGGCGAGGATCTGGTCGAGGATCGAGAGGGCCTGGTGGCGGGCGGTCCATTCCTTGCCCGAGCGCAGCAGGTACTTCTCGGTGACCATCTCGAGGATGGGGCCGACGTTCTGGGCCATGCCGCCGTGCACCAGGACGAGCGAGTCCTGGAGCTGCTGGCGGGTGGCGTCGCTCGCGTCGGATTGGTCGAGGATGCGATGGTTGGGAAGCAGCCGGCCGCGGGAGGTGCCGAGCTCGGGGTCGCCCTCGCCGGCGGGAGCGCCCTCGATCAGCTTCATGCCCGGCCAGACACCGCCGGAGTCCTGCCAGCCACCGCCCGAGCCGCCGAGCCATTCGCCGAGGATCGCGCGGGCGGCGACGAGTCGGCGTTCGGGCTCGGAGAGCTGGCCGGTGAGATTCTTGGCCTGGCCGGTCGCGCGCATGCAGGCGGCGATCAGGCCGGCGAGGAGGTTGGTCGAGACGGCGAGGCGGCTGCCCTTGGGGATGTTGTTGACGTTGGAGGTGATCTCGAGCCCGAGCCCTTCGCCGACGGTCTTGGCCAGCACGTCTTTGAGCTCGAGGCCCGAGCCTTCGAGGCCGGGGGGGATGATGCCGGCGGCGATGACGGCGGCCTTGAGCAGGCCGAGGTAGTCGCGGGCGAAGTCGTAGACTTCGGGGAGGTTGTCGATCTCCGCGTCCGCGCCCAGGTCGACGCTGACCAGGCGGAGGACGGGCTTGTCGATCACGCGCAGGTAGGCCTCGACGGGCGGGCGCGGGGCCTTGTCTCGGCCCGTGACGGCGAGGTCGATCGAGACGTTGAGGACGCGCGCGCCTTCGGGGAAGTCCATCCCGAGGAAGAAGATGTCGGACCAGCCGGAGTGCGACAGGTCCATGCGCACCGGC
>DATHXE010000953.1:0-4061 GCA_035459845.1 Tepidisphaeraceae bacterium
GAGGCGGTCGCGCTGATCGCGCTGGGCCTGCTCGTGGGCGTCCCCCTGCTCAACGGGTACGCCCAGTGGTGGGAGGTCGGGCTGATCGTCGCGGGGATCGTGCTGCTGGCACTGGAGATGTTCGTGATCCCGGGGTTCGGCCTGGCCGGGATTGCCGGCATCGTCGCCCTGCTGGTCGGGCTGGTGCTGACGTTCGTCGGCGGGGACGCGGCGGGCGGCGGCAAGAGCGCGAACTGGTGGGCAGGGCTTCAGACCGGGCTGGTGTCGGTCGTCTCGGCGATGGGCCTGACGATCGTCGGCGCGTTCTTCCTGAGCCGCTATCTGCCGAAGGTGCCGCTGTTCGGCCGGCTGGTGTTGACGACGGTCTCCGGCGACGTCGAGCGCACGGGCCCCCTGCCCGGGGCGCCGGCGGTCGACCACGGCCCGTTCTGGCCCGCGGTCGGGGCGTTCGGCGACGCGGTGTCGGAATTGCGGCCCGGCGGGTCCGTCTCGTTCTACGACCCGACGATCGCCGACGTCCGCGTGATGTCGGTTATCTCCGCGACCGGGTATGTTGCCCGGGGGACGAAGATCACGGTGCTGGATAACAAGGACAATCGGATCCTCGTGCGCCCGCAGGAGGGGTGAGCGAGGGCGCCGGTGGACAATCGGGGTCGTTTTCGCATTCGATTCCGCTCGCTGAAGCGAGCCCTACTAAGGACGGACAATGAACCTGCTCGCCGAAGGAATTTCCGGCTCGACGATCGCCTGGATCGTGGCCGGCGTCATCCTGCTGATCCTGTTCGTGATCATGTTCAACTTCGTCGGGCTGTACGTCCGCGCCCTGGTGTCGGGCGCGCGCGTGACGTTCATGGAGTTGATCGGGATGCGGATCCGGAACGTGAACCCGACGATCATCGTCAACAGCCGGATCCAGGCGATGCGGGCGGGCATCCCGGTGACGACGGGCGAGATGGAGAGCCACGTGCTCGCGGGCGGCAACGTGATGCGCGTGATCAACGCGATGATCGCCGCGAGCAAGGCGAACATCGACTTGTCGTGGAAGACCGCGACCGCGATCGACCTGGCCGGGCGCGACATCCTCGACGCCGTGCAGACGAGCGTGAACCCGAAGGTGATCGACGTGCCCAACCCGGTCATGGGGCGGTCGACGATCGACGCGGTCGCCAAGAACGGCATTCAGCTCAAGGTGAAGGCGCGGGTGACGGTGCGGACGAACATCCAGCGGCTGGTCGGCGGGGCGACGGAGGAGACGATCATCGCCCGCGTCGGCGAGGGCATCGTGACCGCGATCGGCTCGGCCGCCGACCACGCGGACGTCCTGGAGAACCCGGACCACATCTCCAAGGCGGTGCTGGCCAAGGGGCTGGACGCGAACACCGCGTTCGAGATCTTGTCGATCGACATCGCCGACATCGACGTCGGCGAGAACATCGGCGCCAAGCTGCAGGCGGACCAGGCGGAGTCGGACAAGCGGCGGTTCCAGGCCGAGGCCGAGAAGCGCCGCGCGATGGCGGTCGCGCTCGACCAGGAGAACGTCGCCAAGCAGTCGGAGAACCGGGCGGCGGTCGTGCTGGCCGAGGCGGAGGTGCCGCGGGCGATCGCCGAGGCGTTCCGGAGCGGCAATCTGGGCGTAATGGACTACTACAAGCTCAAGAACCTGCAGGCCGACACGGGCATGCGCGAGGCGATCGGGGCGCCGGCGGACGGGAAGAGCGCGTGAGGATGAAGGATGAAAAGTCCTGAGTGCTGAGTGCGGAGTGCGGAGTTTTCGGCGTGGCGGTCGGCGGTACCTGCATGCTTTCATCCTTCATCCTTCATCCGTCATCCTTTCTGCTGGCCGCGGCCGACGACGGGACGCTGATCAAGATCCTCTTCGGGGTCGTCGCGGTCGTGATCTGGGCGATCAGCGCGACGGCGTCGGCGGCGAAGCAGCGTGCCGAGCAGGCGCGCCGGCGGCAGCAGTACGGGCAACTCCCGCCCGACGTGGTCCAGCCGACGTATGGGGGGGTCCCCTATCCGCCGTCCGACGCCGGCTATGCGGGGCAGCCGCAGGCGTACGCGCCACCCGGTTACGCGCCGCCGGCTTACCCGCCCGCGTACGTGCCGCCGCCCGTCCCCCAACAGGCCGGGCCGACCAAGAAGCAGCGGAAGCAGCAACAGCAACAGCGCGCCGCGACGCAGAAGCGGGCCGCCGAGGCGGCGGCCGTCACCGCGCAAAAGGAGACCCGGGCGGCAGTTGTGGCCCAACGGGACGCCGAGGCGGCGACCGAGGCGCGGGCCGCCAAGCCCCGGTCGGCGGCCAAGGGAGGGACGCCGGCGGCGCAGATCGGCCGCTTGGCCCGCCGCCCCGACTCGCTCCGGGCGGCCTTCATTCTGAGCGAAGTGCTTTCCGCCCCCAAATCCCTTCGCAACGAAACTGGACGAATGCTATAATAGGGCCTCCACATCTCTCGTTCCGGAGGCGCCTCGATGTCCCAGTTGTCCAATCTTCCACCCCGCCGCTGCGCGCCCGCATCCCGTCGGGCGGCGTTTACGCTGGTCGAGCTGCTGGTGGTGATCGGGATCATCGCCCTGCTGATCTCGATCCTGCTGCCGGCGCTGTCGAAGGCGCAGGAGCAGGCCAAGACGACGCAGTGTTTGTCGAACCTGCGGCAGATCGGGCAGGCCCACGCCCAGTACGTGATCGACTCGAAAGGCTACATCGTCCCGTGCGACATCCAGGACTGGACGGCGGGGACCACGGCCAACGGGTATCAGACGAAGGACCACTGGTCGACCCTGATGGTGATCGCGGGGTACATCCCGTACCCGCCGACGAACCCGAACGACCCGTCGGTGCCCAACTCGATCCTGCGGTGCCCGTCGGGGAACGACGACATCGTGGGGACGACGAGCATCACGAACGGGCTGCCGACGAGCCGGACGGACGCGCGCGGGTCGATGGGGCTGCAGCACACGTCGGGGGCGAGCGGGCTCCAGCCGGGGCGGATCGTGTACTGCTGGTACGGGATCAACGGGACGTCGGGGTCGGACAAGGCGATCCCGTGCCGGCGGTGGCCCCCGGACGGGACGACCCCCGCGAACTCGCCGGCGCCGGCACGGATGTCGGCGGTGAAGTATTCGTCGGAGATGGTGTTCATCTTCGACGGGTTCGCGCTGAACCTGACGGTGAACGGCAACCGCCTCAACGCCCGGCACCGCCGGCAGACGGCGACGAACATCCTGTTCTTCGATGGCCACGCCGTCACGTACGACACGGCCGACCTTCCCGGCGGGCTGGGCGACGCGAGGGACGAGTTCGACTACACCCCGTCCTCGAAGTCGGGGAACCTGACGAAGTGGACCAAGCCAGGGATCCGCTGGCGGCTGGACTACCCGGGGTAGGGGCGGGGATTGACAATTGCCGATTGCCGATTGAAGGGAGAACGAAAAGGGGGCCCCGTGGTTCGCGGCGACGAAGCCGCCGGGCTGACGGGCCGAGGACCAACTCGGGCGTGCGGTCCCGCAGTGGGTCAACTACAATCGCCGCCGTCGGGAATGAGCGGCATGTCGTCGGGCGCGCCGTGCCGCCGCTCGTCCGTCGTCCCCTTCGCCCCCGATTGCGATGAGCATGGTGGTTCAAGCATATCCGGTGATGCCCACGCGGCCGTGCGCCTTCTGCCTGTGCTTGCAGGAGGGCAGCGTCTTCGCCGACTTCGATGTCGACGACGCCGGCGTCGTTTCCCTCCGCCGCATCTCGTTCGACGGCTACGGCTGCTGCCGGCTCGGCGGGGATGCCACGATGATGAGTTCGGACGACTCGCGTTTGCTCGTCGAAGCCGTCAGACGCGGCGACCTCGGCGGCGAACAGGTCGAGCGGGTCTTGCGGACGTACATCCGCGCGAACGCGGACGTGATCTGGCGTGACGCGCTCGAAGATAACGAACTGCTTTGACGCGGAGCCGAGCCCGTCGTCCGCCGGTCGTGCGCCGAGCCCGCCCGTGCAGCCCCGGTAGGGGCGACCGGGTTGTAGCCACGGGTGAAGCCGGACGCGGCCGACGCCGTCGGCCGGCGCAACC
>DATHXE010000954.1:0-2164 GCA_035459845.1 Tepidisphaeraceae bacterium
TTGCCCTGTTTTTCCAGCGCCTTCCCGAGCGACACCAGCGTCTTGCAGTCCTCGCCCAGCAGGTCCAGGTACTTCCGGCAGCTCGCCTCGGCCTCTTTGTGTTTGCCTAGCTCGTTGTACGAGTCGGCCCGCAGGCTGTGCACGGCCACCAGGTCCGGCTGGAGCTGCTCCGCCTTGTCGTAGATCGCCAGCGCGCCGCTGTGGTCGTTACGGGCCGCCCGCGTGACGCCCTTGCACATCATCACCAGCGCCTTGATCGGGGTCGGGAAGCCGACGTTCTCGAGTCCCGCGACGATCTGCTCGGTCTTGTCGATGTCGCCGCTGCCCATCGCCTGGATCATCTGCTGGATCTGCGGCGCCTGGTTGACCCACGCCGGCGGCCCGCCGGCCATTCCGCCCGCGAGCATCCCGCCCATCAGCGTCGAGATGCGGATCCCGCCGTCCAAATCTTCGAGGTCGTACATCCGCCACTGCCCGCCCTTGTTGATCATCCACCACCGGTACTTGAGCGCCCCGAGCAGGGGGTGGCGGGCCTTCATGTACACGACCGCCTCGGTGCCGCTGGGCAGCATGCGGATCTTCTTCGGCTCGATCGACGTGACGGCCAGCCCGTTGTACGGCTGCGAGAGCGTGTTGGCGAGGCTCTTCTTCATCCCCTGCTCGAACCCGCGCCGCTCGCCGGCGCGCATGCCCTTGGCCAGGCCCGACGCCTCGATCTCCTCGATCATCCGCCCCGTGTCGATGCGGTCGGCCGCGCCGGTGTAGTCCTTGCGCGCGATCGCCGCGGTGTACGCGTCGAGCCCCGCCTTGATGCCCTTCGCCTCGGGCGAGTTGAGCGCGACCGTGTTCGAGAACGCCTGCGACGCCTCGCGGTACTTCTGCCCCTCGGCCTCGACGTCGCGCGGCTTGGGCGCCATCTTCTTGTAGATCACGTACCCGCCGCCCCCCAGCACGAGCAGCACCAGCAGCGTCGCCACGATCGCCGGCACCTTTGACTTGGGCTCGGGACGCCGCGGCGGCATGTCCCCCGGCGGCCGTACGTACCCGGGCGCCGCCCCGTACGGCGGCCCGCCCTGGGGCGGGTAAGGCGGCTGCTGCGGCGAGTAGGGCGGGTAGGGGTTGTTCGGGGTACTCATATAGGCAGATTATCGCGAACTGCCCGCAACCGTCGCGAAAAATCCGCGGGTGAGGCCGAGCGATCCCGGTCGATTGTGCGTCCGACGCTCACGGCGCCGTCGCTTCGAAGATCTTCAGCGCCTCGTGCCCCGCCGGGTCGCGGATCGTCTTCACCAGGCGCGCCGGCCCGTCCGGCTCCTCCGTGGGCGACAGGATCAGCACGGTCCGGAACGGCCGCCCGCCCCCGTGCCCCGCGTGGGCCGCCCGCAGTTCCGCCAGCATCGGCCCCGTCTGCTCGCCCGTGAACAGGAACGCGAACTTGTCGAACCGCCACACCAGGTCCGCCCCGCCGTACTTGTCCCCCGCGCTGCGGCTCCGCACCCGCACCCCGTCGAACCACCGCCCGGGCCGCCAGTTCAGGTACACCAGCGTCGGCGCGTACAGGAACGACCGATCCGCCTGCGTGATCAGCACGGCGTCGATCCGGTCCAATTCCGGCCGAATGAAGTCGAGCGCCTCGAGCAGGTCGACGTTGCGCGCGTAGAACTTGGCCGTGTCGCGGTTGAAACGCTGCCCGAACAGGCTGCGGAGGTAGAGGACGTTCGACACGACCACCACCGCGCCCAGCGCTACAGCCGCCCCGACCGCCAGACGCCGCCCGCGCGCGCGCAGCCATCGCCACGCCGCGACCGCCCCGACCGCCGCGACGAGCACGAGCGCCCAGGCCCCCGGGAAGCTCCGCAGCGCATTGGGGCCGACGTTGGCGCTGAGCAGGTCCCCCGCCGGGTATGCGAGCAGCGCCGCCAGCGCCACCCGCGCCGCGGGGTTCCGTCGCGCCGCCGCGCTCAGCGCGACCACGCCCGCCAGCAGCAGCGGCAGCACGTACCAGTGGGTCGCCCCGAACCCCCGGGGCGGCGACTGCGCCGGGTCCGTCGACCCCTCGACGAACAGGAACCGTGGCCCGAAGTGCCCCGGGTACCGCGCCAGCGCCTTGCCCACCCGCTCGACGGGCGAATCCGACCCCGACCAGACCCACGTCTGTCGCCCG
>DATHXE010000955.1:0-2595 GCA_035459845.1 Tepidisphaeraceae bacterium
AACGCGCAAGACGCGCGGTGGGCGGCCGGCGCCGAACCGGGTGCGGGGATGACGGCCGGGCGCGTCCTGCGGCTCGAGGGCGGGTTGGCCGAGTTGCGCCTGCGGTCGGGCGCGACTTTGCTGCTGCAGGCGCCGGCGACGGCCGAATTGCGCGGCGACAATGCCGTGCGTCTGACCGCGGGCCGCATGACCGCGCACGTCCCGCCGTCGGCGACCGGGTTTGAGGTGATCGTGCCGGCCGGCCGAATCGTCGACCGGGGGACGGAGTTCGGCGTCGCGGTGGCGGACGACGGGGGGGCGGCGGACATCGTGGTGTTCGCCGGGCGGGTGGAGGTCTCCGCGGCGGCCGGGCAGCCCGTAGCGCTGACCGCGAACCAGACGGCGCGCGTCGCGCGGGGAACGGGCGTCGTGGTCGACCCAACCGACCGCCGCCCGGACGCCGCGGCGTTCGCCCGCCGGATCACCGCGCCCAATGCCCCGCGCGTCGCGCGGGCGCTCGCCCTCGACTTCCGCGCCCCGGCACCTGGGACGCTCGCCGACGCGGCCGGCATGGGCACGGGCTTGACGCACCGCCTGCCCGGCACGGGCGCGGCCTTACCGCCGAGCGACTCCAACCTCCGCCTGAATGCATCCGCCGGCGTGCTCGAGGTGACGACGACCCGGTCCGACATCAACACGCAGTTCCGGCTCGACCAGGGCGAATACCCCGGCGTTCGCCTGTCGGCGCTCGGGTTCAACGGGGGCGAGGACTTCGAGGTGACGGCCGTCCTGCCGCACATCCCGTCGCTCGCCGCGGTCGGGCAGTTCGGACTGTACGCCGGGGCCCGGAGCGACCGGGTCATCCGCGGCGGGTTGATCAGCCGGCGAACGGTCGCCGAGTACCGGCAGTTCCTTGCCAACAACGACGGCGGGCGCGACAGCGACTCGAACTACATCGGCGTCGTCCCGACCGGGGCCGACGTCCGCCTGACGCTCCGCCGGGTCGCCGGGAAGTACTCGATGACGGTCGAGAGTTTGTCGACCGGCGCCGCCAGCACGCTGTCGATCCGCCACCCCGCATTCCTCGACGACGAGCGCGATTTGTACGTCGGCCTGTTCGCCGCCAGCGCCGGCAGCGACGAGGCCGGCACGGTGGCGGTGAAGGCGTTCCGCGTGACGGTGTGGAAGTAGCCGGGTTCTTAATCGCTCGAATCGAGTCGAGGGGGGCGGGAGAAGTGGCTGTGATCAACGGTTCGACCAAGCTCGTGCGCGGACTGATGTTGGCGATCGCGCTCGCGGCCCTTGCGGCGCCCGCCCGCGCGCAGACGCTTCTCGCCAAGCCCTACGTGCAGCCCGCGCCCGCGGCGCCCGCCCCCGGCGACGCCAAGCTGATCGCCTGGGTGACCGACCAGACGCCGGGCGAGTTCGCGGTCGAGTACGAGTGGCCTGGCCAAGTCGCCCGGGCCGCGCCCGTGCGGCGCGTGGCGATCGATTTGCCCGAGTACCGCCCCGAGCCGAAGAAGGCGGTCGCCCCCGCCGCCGCGGATACGAAGGGTGATGACGACGACGACCACGAGCCCGCGCCCCCGCCGACCGTCACACCCGCGCAGCACTACTTCAAGTACACCGCCGCGCTCGACGGCCTGCCGCCCGACGCGGCCGTCACCTACCGCGTGCGGCTGGCCGGCGCGCCGCTGATGGCGACGATCCCGTTCCACGCGCTGCTCGGCAACCACGACGTCGACACGAGCCTGAACGTGTTCCCCGACGCGCTGGGGATCTACTACTTCTTCCACGCCCCGGTCAACGGTCCGGGCCCGGGCAAGTGGAACACGCCGACCGGCCGGGACAAGGCCCAGGCCGCCGCCTTCCGCGCCGCGGCCGGCGACAGCTATCCGGCACTCGCGTTCCACTCGTTCGACAACGGCCCGGCCCACTTCCTCGTCCTCGACAACAGCGGGTACGTCAAACTCGACGCGCCCGAGATCCTCCGCTGGATCGAGGCGGACCTGACCGCGTCCCAGACGCGGTGGAAGTTCGTCTGCCTCCACGCCCCCGCCTTCCACTCCTCGCCCGCCCACTACTCCGAACAAAAGACGCGCCTGCTCGTCCCGCTGCTCGAAAAGCTCGGCGTCGACGTCGTCTTCGCCGGCCACGTTCACAACTACCAGCGCTCCCACCCGCTCCGGTTCGAGCCGGCCCCGCGCAAGCCGGGCGAGAAGCTGGTGAGCGGCAAGTTCACGCTCGACACCACGTTCGACGGCAAGGCCAACACCCGCCCCAACGGCATCGTCCACATCGTTAGCGGTGGTGGCGGCGGTACGCTCTACCGCGACCCGACCGGCGACAAGGCCGCCAAGTTCATGACCGAGAAGTACGGCCCAGCCAACTGGGTCCCGTACACCGCCGTCCACGTGGCCGACCGCCACTCCTTCGTCGCCTGCGATTTGTCCCCCGACCGCCTCGTCCTCCGCGCGATCGACGCCGACGGTAAAGTGATCGACAACATCGTCATTACCAAGTAGCCCCTTTTAGCCGCCGGGATCGCCCGGCGCGTCTCGCGGCGCCGTCGCGCGTCACCGCACACGATCACCCGGCACCCGCCCCCTCCCACAC
>DATHXE010000956.1:0-2858 GCA_035459845.1 Tepidisphaeraceae bacterium
CGGTCCTCGGAGGTGAGCTGTGCGTCGAACGCGACGACGAGCGGGTCGCCGATGTCGCGGACGGTCTTGAGTTCCCCGCGCTCGCGCCCGCCCGGTCGGACGCCCGGCCGCTGGGTCGGGTGGGCCAGGAGCACGCCCTCGGCGCTCATGATGAACAGGCGGGAATTCGGGCTGACGGTGAGCTGCCGCGCGAATTTGGAGAGCGTGTTGAGGTCGAAGTCGACGGTCAGGACGCCGCGGAGTTTGCCGGCCGCGTCGTAGACCGGGTTGGCGCAGGTGACGCCCGGCACGCCCTGTTCGTAGAAGATGTACGGCGGCGGCCAGACGAGCCGGCCGGCGGACTTGGCGCGGGCGTAGAACGGGCGCTTGCGCGGGTCGTAGCCCGAATCGTCCTCGCGGCGGTACGGGCGCCACGCGTCGTCCGGCAGCACGTCGAACTCGAGCATGAGCGTGCGGCCGTTCGCTTGAATGCGCGACTGGTTCACGCGGAGCGCGCCATCCGGCGTGCGGTACGCGCCGACGAACGCGCCGGCCTCGTCCGAGAAGCTGACCCACGTGACGCCGGGATGGGCGCGGAGGACGGCCATCAGCTGGCGGGCCAGGCGGTCCGGGTCTTCGGTCGCCAGGCCGAGGCCTGAGAGGTTGCCGACGGCCTGCGCGATCGGGACGGCGCGGAGGACGAACTCGCGCGTCTTGGTGACGGCGTGGTCGGAGACTTCCTGGAAGCGGGTGAGGGCGGCGGCGGTGCCGGCGGTGCGGGCCTCGCGGAAGGCGAGGCCGGAGAGCACCAGGCCGATCGCCAGCACGAGCAGGGAGATCCAGATCATCAGCCCGGCGCGGTAAGACCACGCCCGCGCGTGCCGCGACTCGGGCGCCGGCGAATCGGGCGCGGCGGCGGCGGCGGGGAGCAGCGGCTGGTCGGGACTGGGGCGGTTCATCGGACGTGGGCGACGACGGCGACGGAGGCGCGGGCGAACTCCGGACGATACCGCGGCAACCGCGCGCCGGCTACCGCATGACACGGTCGTGGCGGGCCGCAAAAGGACATAATTCCGTACGGTGTACGACCCCCACCTACGCGTCCCGGTCCGTCAGTCCCGGCCCGCCGGCGGCGACGTACCCGCCGCTCGCGCCGCTCGCGTCTTTGCTGACCCAGAAGGCATACAGTCGGCCCGCGGTCGCGTGGAAGCGGACGCGCACGGGTCTGTTCGCCGCCGCCGCCAGCTCGTTGCGCCATTTGATTGGCGTCTTCGTCGCGTCGCCGGTCGCCGGGACGCAATCGGCTGCCGATAAACCGGGCAGTGCCTTCCCGTCCTCGCCGATCACTTCCGCGCGGAGCGTCGCGCCTGCCGGGAGGTCGGCGTTGACGAACAGGCGCGTGCCCGTGAAGCGGACGGGGCGCGTGGTGAGCGTTCCACCGTGCGCCGGGGTGTCCATCGAGGCGAACCCGTCGCGGCGCAAGGTCGCCAGGCCGGTGCTCCCGCCGCCGTCGCGCGTGGCGCCTTGGCCGGGCGAGCCGGCGCGGCCGCTGTAGTAGAAGTGCAGCTTGTCTCCGACGACCAGGCAGCAGCCGCCGGCGGATTGGACGTTTCCCCAGTTCCAGTCGCCGGGCTTTTCGGAGACGTCGATGAACGGGGCGCGGTCGGGGCGCGCGAAGTGGAAGCCGTCGCGGCTGAAGCCGGCGCACAGGTTGTTCGGCTTGGGCCGGCCCGGCGGGACGTTCAAGTCGCCGCGCCAGATGGTGAAGAGGCCTAGGATGATGCTCTCGTAGGCGACGCAGTCGAGGTTGTAGAGCTGCGGGGCAGTCTTGAAGTCGTCGCGCTGCGGGTCCAGGCGGTCGGCCTCGAGCCAGATCGTGGGGGTCGTCTCGTCCGTCCACTGCGGGCCGGCGACCAGGTCGGGCGTCTCGAAGTACCGGCGCTGGCGCGGGACGCCCCACCCTTGGCGGTTGGAGTAGACCCACCGCTTGCGGAACGGGTTGTAGAAGGCGGTGGCGCGGTCGCCGGTCGGGCCGGAGCGAACCGCGGGGTCGCCCCATCGGATCCCGTCGGCGGAAAAGTGGACGGACTGGGCGTAGACCTTGTTCGAGCCGTGGGAGCGGAAGAGGACGAACCGGCGGGCTGGGTCGGCGGCGTGGTGGTCGAGCCAGACGGTGGCCGAGTCGCGCGGGCCGGGGTGGACGATGTTCGTGTCTTTCCGGACGGCGTCGAGCCTGGGCTTGGTCCAGGTCAGGCCGTCCTCGGAGGTGGCGAGGCAGACGTGGCGCGCGTACCCGCCCATGTACCACATCTTGAAGAGGCGGGCGGCCGGGTCGTAGCAGACGCCGTCGGAGAAGACCATCGCCATCGGCGCCTTGCCGGCGGTCTCCCAGGGCTGGTCCGGTTTGAGGATCGGGTTGGCCGGGTGGGGCGTGGGGCGGTGGAACGTGCGGGTGAGCGTGGTCGACTCGATCAGGAAATCGTCGACGAAGAGCTGGCGGCCGACGTCGAACGGGATGACGGCGGGAGGGGCGGTCAGGTACGGCGGCGGGGCGGTCACGTCGAGCGGGGCGGCGAGCTTGGGGGGCCAGGTCTTGGGGAGGACGATGCCGTTGTAGAGGGTCTCGCCTTGTGGTGCGTCGGCGGCGCGGGCCCGAGGGAGATGTGGGGCGAGGGCGGCGGCGGCGGTGAGCTTGAGCAGGTCGCGACGGTTCATACGGATGTCCTTGCGCTTACAGACAAGCCACGCCGGCTCCCGTGGAATCGGATTCACGTACCGGCGGGAGTGGCGGGGGGGCGTGCCGCCGCCTCAGCGCTCGACGCCCGCCATCATCCGCCCGATCTCGTCGCGCGACGTCTCCGGGAACGTGGTCATCGTCA
>DATHXE010000957.1:0-5718 GCA_035459845.1 Tepidisphaeraceae bacterium
CCCGCAAGCTGCGTCACGCGTCACGCCGATAATGCCGGCATGACCCGACCCGCCTTCCGCCTGGTTGCGCTGCTCTGTTGCCTCGCGCTCCTCCCGAGTTGCGCGGGCCCGTCCCGCCTCCCTTCGACGTTTGCCGCCGCCAGTCGCACCGTCGTGCCCGACCGCGCTCCGGTCGTCATCGTCGGCGCCGGTCTGACTGGCCTGACCACCGCGTACAAGCTCAAGGCCGCCGGCGTCCCGTTCATCCTCCTCGAATCGTCCAACCGGGTCGGCGGGCGCGTGCAGACCGTCTACTTCAAGAACGGTACGTACGCCGAGGCTCACATGGAGGAGTACTTCGAGCGCAGCCCGGCCGTCGCGCTCCTTCGCGAGCTCAAGCTCGAGCTCGCCGACGACGTCGCCCACTCCAGCGTCCGCATCGAGGGGAAGATTTACCCCTACCAGGGCGACGGCGACCGGGAGACGTATCTCAACGGCCTGTTTACGCCCGAGGAGAAGGCCGCCCTGATGAAGTGGAACGCGGCGACGTGGAAGCTGTACCAATCGCTTCACGAGACGGCCTATCACGACAAGCCACTCCCGCCCGACCTCGATCGCCTGCGCGAGGTCTCGTTCGCCGACCATGTGAAGGCGGCCAACCTCCCGCGCAAGGTCACCGAGTGGGTCCGCGTGATCGTCGAATCCGAGACGGCGATCGAGTGGGACAAGATCGCCGCCCTCGACGGCATCGACGAGTTCCGCCTGTTCCTCGACACGCCCGACGGCTTTGGCGAGAAGAATTATCACGTCGTCGGCGGGAACAGCCGGTTCACCGCCGCACTCGCCCAGCGAATTGGCGTCGAGAACATCGCGACCAATGCGCAGGTGACCACGATCGAGCAGGCCGATGGCGGCGTGCGCGTCCGCTACCTTCGTGACGGCCAGCGGTACGGCGAGGTCCTCGCGAAGGCCGTCGTGCTCACGCCGCCCGTGTACTCACTGCCGAGCATCCAGTTCATCCCGCCGTTGAGCGCCGCCAAGCAGCGCGCGATGAAGACGACGAAGTTCGGCGCGTACGTGAAGGTGCACCTCGTCGTCGACGACGCGGCCGGCAAATTGTGGCACGACGACAAGGGCGAGACCGTGCTGACGCTCCTCTCCGACTCGCCCGCCGGCTCGGTGTACGAGGCGTCCGACTTTCAGGAAGGTCTGCCCGCCACCGAGAAGACCAGCGACCGCATCCTGACGCTATTGATGCACGCGAAGCACGCGCGGGAGATGCTTGCGATGACGGCCGACGAACAGCGCGCCCACGCGATCAAGGGCCTCGATGCGCTGTTCCCCGGCGTCGCCCGGCACGTGAAGCGCGCGGAGGTCTTCGCGTACCCCACGGCCGTCGCGTACTGGCCGATCGAACTGAAGCGCTCCCGCTTCGACGCCGACGCCCGCGCCCTCCGCGAGCCCGAGGGCGGGATCTACATCGGCGGCGACACGACGGAGGACAGTCACTCGGAAGGCGCCGTGCAGGCCGGGATCCGCATGGCGAATCAGATCATCGCGAAGAAGCACGAGCTCCTCGCGCGGTAACGCGTCGCTTCGGACCGAACGAGCCGGGGGCGCGGGCTCGACCCGGCGAAGCGCCGCAACAGGGATGGGTCCGCGCCCCGTCCCGCATTTTTTCATTGACGCCGCGTCCCGCGCCGCTATTAATAATTTCATCGGCGCTGTGTCTTCAATTGGCGGGCTCACGGGCGGGCCGGCACACGTCCTCAAATCCCATTAAGTCAGGCGGGTGATGTCATGGCAGCGAAGCGGCCGATCGTGCTCGTTCACGGCTATTCCGACCGGGGCGAATCCTTCCGGGCCTGGCGCGACGCCCTCGTCGCCTCCGGCCGGTATGATCCGGCCGACGTCCGGATCTGCAACTACAAGTCGCTGACCAACGAGGTCACGATCAAGGACCTTGCCGAAGGGTTCGACCGTACGCTCCGGAAGTGCGCCGGCCTCGAGGCCGAACAGCCGTTCGACGCGGTCGTCCACTCGACCGGCATGCTCGTGGTCCGCGCGTGGCTCACGTCGTACACCGCGCGGCGCGACCGGCTCAAGCACCTGATCGGCCTGGCCCCGGCGACCAACGGGTCGCCGCTCGCCCACAAGGGGCGCAGCCTCCTCGGCTCGATCTTCAAGGGCAACAAGGCATGGGGCCCCGACTTCATGGAGGCGGGCGACCGCGTCCTCGACGGCCTGGAACTCGCGAGCAAGTTCACCTGGGACCTCGCGCACCGTGACTTGTTCGACCCCGACGCGGGCGCCTTCTACGGCGCGTCGGCCAAGACCCCGTACTGCTTCATCTTTTGCGGCACCGACGGGTACGGCGGGATCCGCGGCCTCGTGAACGAGCCCGGCACCGACGGGACCGTCCGCCACGCCGGGTGCGCGCTCGACTCGCGCAAGGTCGTCCTCGACCTCGCGATCGACGCCGAGGGCAGTCGCGCCGCCGTCGAGAAGTTCGCCAACGTCGACAGCCCGACGTACTTCGTCGACGGCCTGAATCACGGCACGATCATGACGGGGCCGACGGGCGAGTTGGTCGCCTACGTGCTAGCCGCCCTCGACGTGTCGACCGGGGCGCAGTTCGACGCGTGGACCCGGGCCGCCACCGCCGCGTTCGCCGGGGGCGCCGACGCGCTCGGCGACCGGTACCAGCAGTTCGTCGTCCGGGCCGTCGACGAGCGCGGCGACCCGATCACCGACTACCACGTCGAGATGACCACCGAACGGCAGGGGTTCTTCAAGGGCGTCCGCGAGTTCGACCTCGACGTCCACACGTACAAGGCCGACCCCAGCCTCCGGTGCTTCCACGTGAACCTGACCGCGCTCGGCAAGCTCAAGCCGGGCGAACTCGCCACGCTCCGCCTCCGGGTGATCGCGTCCTCCGGGACCAAAATGGTCGTCTACCAGGCCGTCGGCCGGCACCAGCAGGACGTGGGCGGGAAGGCGGACGACCGCGGCCAGTGGACCGGGTCGCTCGACCTGTCGAAGATCGTCGGGGGCGCGGGGTCCGACTTCAAACTCTTCTACCCCTTTACCACCACGTTCATCGAACTCCGGCTGAACCGGGAGCCGGTTCCCCTCGACAAGTACTACCACATCTTCGAGATGCTCGAAGGGCAGTGACACCGCCGTCCGCGCGCAAAAAAAACGCCGGGGGGGCAAACCCGGCGTGAGGAGGGAAGGGAGAGTGATTTGTCTAAGCCTCGGTGGGTCGTCGACCTTTCGGTCGCAAATCCATTCGAGGCTTAAAGCCTAAATAATGTCCGTCGCGTTCGTCGATTCTTTCGTCTCGTCGTTCGCTTCGGACGCCCTACTAGTGCAACGGTGGTGCCAAGGCGGGAATAAATTCTTCGACGGGCGCGGTGCCGGCGGTCAACCGAGTCATAAGTCATGACCGCCACGTGCCCTGCAGAGGAGGCTGTGATTCGGCGCGCCCAATCATCGATTGATATGATCGCAATGTTCTCGAAATCGTGGGTGTGACGAGTGACACCGTGGCACGCGCACCGTGCCAAAGGGGAGACATCGGCCCGCGCACGGCACGTGCCGGACGGGAGTAAGCCCGCTCGCAATGTCCGGGACGCGGATGAGCCCGCAACGCAGCCCGAGCGAGGGCGTGACAGTTTTGCCGGAACGATGAGATTTCGCTGGCGCAGCGATCAGGATGATCGTGCGGCTGAACGAGTGCTGACCGCACTCGTCATCGCGCCGGCCGCGTCGCCGGGGCCGGGACGATCATCACCGGCCCGCGGATCACCAGGCGCTGGCGGATGTTCGACCCGTCGTTCTGGTGGGCCCGGCGGTACTCGTTCTCGATCACGTCGACGCCGGGCGCGACGACGATGGGCTCGGCCCGGCCGCCGAGGGCCGACTGGTCGTTAACGATCTCGACGATGGCGGTGCCGGAGCGGTCGGCACAGCCCGATACGACCACGAGCAGCACGACGGTCACGAACAGGGGGGTGAGTCTCACGAAGTCGGTCCTCTTGGTTCGATCGAGCCGCAATACGCCCCTTGAAGCCGCCCCGCGAGCGCGGCGGCTTCGAGAGGCACCGGCGCACCCTCTCCGGATCGATCAGTTCTTGCGCTCCGGCGGCGCCGTCGGTTGCGGTGTTTCGGGCGCCGCGGACGCCGGCTCGGCCTCCGTCCCGCTCAGCCGGAAGATCCGCCCCGTCCCGCGCGTCACGTCCCGGCGGCCGTTCTTCATCTCCAGCCGGCCGAAGTCGAGGATGTACATGGCCCCGTCGGGGCCGAACTTCACGTCGATCGGGCGCTCGAGCCCCGCCGCGTCGCGCCCCCGCCGGCTGGCCGGCCCTTCCTGCGTGTTCCGCACGAAGTCCTCGACGTTCCGCCCGTCGATGTTCACCAGCACCACCTTGTACCCGGTCGGGCCCTTGATCGGGTACCCGCTGGTCGCGAACGGGGCGCGGTCGCCGAACAGGGCGACCATCGCGTCGCCCCGGTACTTGCGGAACGGCCCCGACGACGGGGCGAAGTCGAACTTGCTCGCCCCGCTCAGCGGCCGGAAGGTGCCGAACACGAACGCGCCCGGCGTCGGCGGGATCAGCCGGCTCGCCGCGTGGTCGATCAGGAACCGCACGTCCGGGTACCCGCTCCGCAGCACGAGCTCGCGCGGGGGTTGGAACGTCCCGCGCTCGGCCCCGCCGGCGCGCTCGGTGATCGGCCGCAGGTCGGCCGAGTAGTCGGGCCAGCCGTACCACGTCTCCCCGCCGGCCATTTTGAGGAACGCGTCGTTGTCGTCCATGACCGGGCGGCTACCGCGGAGCTCCATGCCCTGGTTGGTCATGTAGAGCGTGCCGTACTCGTTGAACGTCAGTCCGACCGGGTTGCGGACGCCGTGCGCCTCGACCTTGAGGTCGCCGCCGGCCTGGTCGACGCTGAAGACGGCGGCGGTGGGCTTGCCGTCGGGGCGCGGGATGCCGGTCTGGTCGCTGGCGCCGAACTTCTGGAACGGCCCCGTCACGGCCACGTCTTTGCCGCCGAAGATCGACGCGAACGGGTTGATCGTGTCGAACCGGAAGCCGTTGAGCTTCACGTCGGCGTAGGGGATGTCGCAGAAGTCGGGGAACTGCTTGGCCCACCCGGCCTGGAGGTTGTCGAGGCCGACGACGCCCGAGTTGGTCGCCGCGCCGACGCCGAAGTAGAGCCGGCCGTTGGGGTGCAGCGCGATGTCGGTCATGCCGTAGTCGCCGCGGGTCGGGAGGTCGGCGACGATCGTCTTGGGGTCGGTCTTGTCGTCGTACGCGATCGCGGTGACCCGCCCCTTGCCGGCCGCGTCGCGGTGCGTGACGTACACCTTCCCGCCCGTGGCGACCATCCCGCCGACGGGCCCCTCCATCCGGAAGGCCCGGCTCAGGAACGCCGGCAGGCGCGTCCCCTTCGGGTAGACGTCGAAGTGCGTCCCGTCCTTCTTAAACCCGAAGATGCGCGGCTCGTCGCCGCCCGCGCCGGACTCGGCGATCAGCAGCGACCCGTCCGCGTCGAACGCGATCGCCGTCGGCGCCGTCAGGCCCGCAACGTACGGCCGCAGCTCGAACCCCGGCGGGTACTCGACCACAGCCCGGTCGATCGGCTTCTGCCCGGTCAGGATCTCCGGCTTCGTCTGGCACCCCCCGACCCCCACCAGCAGCGCGACCGCGGACACCAGCACCAGCGCCACGCCAC
>DATHXE010000958.1:0-2203 GCA_035459845.1 Tepidisphaeraceae bacterium
GAGACGGAGGCGCAGCACAAGGAGCTCGTGAAGTTCGTCAAGGACTTCGGCTTCGACATGATGGGCGTGTTCCCGTACTCGCAGGAGCCCGGCACGCCGATGGCGAGGCTCGACGGGCAACTGCCCGACGACGTGAAGCAGGCCCGTGTCGAGGAGCTCATGCTCGCCCAGCAGGAGGTCGCGTTCGCCAAGGCCAAGGCAATGGTCGGGCAGACGATCGAGGTCTTGATCGATCGGCCGGCGGGGCGGGATGAAGAGGACGGCTTCGTCGCTCGCAGCCAGAGCCAGGCCCCGGACATCGACAGCGTGGTGTTCGTGCACGGGAAGAACTTGCACGTCGGCCAGATGGTCGACGCCAAGGTGACCGATTACCAGGCGTACGACTTGGTCGCGCAGGTGGGGCGGAAGAAGGGGAAGAGCCTGGCGGTCGTGAAGGGGTAACGTCGAGATTTCACGTCATCCGGGACGCCGGTCTGCTATACTTTTGTTATGAAGGGACAGCAGATCCGAGACTTTATTCGACGTGCGCCGTTCACCCCGTTCGACATCAAGACGTCGGACGGCCGTGTGTACACGGTCGACCATCCCGAATTCATCTCGGTCACGCGAGACTATCGATTGGTGGTCTATCAGACGCCCGAGGACGACCGCACGGTCTGGATCGACACGGCGCAGATCGTCGCGCTCGAGCAGGCGAATCGTCCGACCGCGGCGTGAACCGGCGCGCTGACCGGCGCCCTCGTGCACCTTCGGTGCGACCGCTAAGTACGTCATTTTGAGTGGGAGGTGGGGCGAGGGGGCAGGCCCATGTGCGCCAAGACTGCGTCGGTCATCCGCTCGACCGTGAACAGTTCCGAAAGCGGTCGCGCCGCCGCGCGGAGCTCGGCGTACAGCACGTCGTCGGTCAGCAGGCGGTCGAGTTGCTCGGCGAGGCTGGCGGAGTCCCACGCGCGGAAGGCGAGACCGCCGCGCCGGCCGTCGACCTCGATCACTTCCTGGATCCCGCCCAGCGCCGGCACGAGCACGGGCGTCCCGTAGCTCATCGCCTCGGCCGCCACCATCCCGAACGGCTCGCGGTGGATCGACGGGTAGACCACGCACCGGCTCTGGCGGAACAGCGCGGCGCGCAGCGCGTTGGTCACCCGGCCCTTCCAGAATACGTGCAGCCGGAGGTGCTCGGCGATCGCCTCCATCGACTTGCGGTACTGCAGCCCGAACGACGACCCGCCCACGCACACCACCTGCAGCTTCCGCCCGCGCTCGGCGAGCATCCGGGCGGCGTACAGGAGCAGATCGATCCCCTTTTCCGGGTCCTGCCGGCCGAGGAACGTCACCATCGGAACGTCGGGCTTGAGCGACGGGAAGATTTTGTTGAGGGCGGCGAAGTCGGCGGGGCGTTGCGAATCGCGGCTTGCGAGTTGCGAGTCGGATTCGTCCGGCAGTTCGATGCCGGGATAGATCGGTCGCAGCGCGTTCGGGTCGATGCCCATCTCGTCGTGAAGCCGGCCGATGTAGTCGCGGCTGACGGCGATCGCCGGCCAGGGGCTGCCGGCGACGGTCTCCTGCAGGGCGGCGTGGTAATCGCCGAGCCGGCCGATGTGCATTGCGTAGTGGGCGAAGATTTCCTCGCCCTGGAAGGTCGGCAGATAGTCGAACTGCGCCCGCCCGCGCTCCTTGACCCGCTGAACGATCGGGCACGTCCAGGCGAACGTCGGCAGCACGTGCGTGACGTCGTCGGCGATCAGGCGCTTCTCCAGACGCCTGAGCAGGCCCGGGTCGGACCGCCCGCGGTCGCAGATCACGCGCATCAGGTTGCCCGCGAGCTTGGCGATCCACTCGGGGTGCTGGTTGATGAACAGCCGGCGGCGCTGGGCGGGAATGATGGCCAGCCCGCGGCCCAGCCAGTCCATCAACCCGCTGGGCTTCTTGAACTGGTACCGCAGCCCGCGCACGAGCCACGTCTGCGGAATGCCCTTGTCCACCAGCTCAGGGTTGCGCTCCATCATCCAATAGACGTGCACCTTGAAGCCCCGACGGTGCAGGTCGTTGGCCAGGCGCATGTCGCGGATGATCGCGCCCTCGAATGAGCCGGAGGTGAACGCGAGGAAGGCGAACACCGGCTCGCGCGCGGTCCGTGCGGTCTGGGTGGCGGCGGCAGGGGGGGCAATCTCGGCGACGGCGTCGGGCATCGCCAGAGATTAGC